>NZ_JAAHGU010000260.1:0-3969 GCF_010692685.1 Okeania sp. SIO2F5
GACAAGCAAAGGCAACTTTGATATCCGAGACGGGGATCAAATTTTGTCTGTATCTCGAAACCATATCCAACCGGTCCATAGACAAGATGGATACAATTACTCATTTTAAGTATATTTTTTCTAAGAGCATAAAAGTACCCTGGGGCGTAGGAAAATATAAATATTTTAGAAAGGCCAATCATCAGTATAAATGGACAACTTGATTCAGGAAATGCCATGAAATAGACACAATACTCCCTTACTGTACTTTAAAAGTGAAGAGTATGTCAAAATCAGCAATATAATTATGGGCATAAAACAGATATTTCAAACCCAATGTTTGAAATCCAGCGGCAGCTTAGGGCCAGCTAACTAGCAGAAACCTGTGTAGTGATTTCTCTCCTAGCTGCTAAGGCTAAATCTACCGCCTATATGTAATACTTAAGTAACACAAAAGTGTAGCACCTAACAAGAGAGTTAAATTATGAAAAAAGACCTCACTAATTATCGTAATTTCGGCATCTTCGCCCACGTTGATGCAGGCAAGACCACCACAACCGAAAGAATCCTGAAACTAACTGGAAAAATCCATAAAATCGGTGAGGTCCACGAAGGTGCAGCAACAACAGACTTTATGGAACAGGAGCAAGAGCGGGGTATTACAATTCAATCCGCTGCTACAAGCTGCTTTTGGAAAGACCACCAGTTAAATATTATTGATACTCCTGGCCACGTTGACTTTACCATCGAGGTATATCGTTCTCTCAAAGTTCTTGATGGTGGCATAGGTGTATTCTGTGCATCTGGTGGTGTAGAACCCCAGTCTGAAACCAACTGGCGCTATGCCAACGATTCTAAAGTTTCTCGGATTATCTATGTAAACAAACTTGACCGGACCGGAGCTGATTTCTACAGGGTTGTGAAGCAGGTTGAAGATGTACTCGCGGCCAAGCCATTAGTAATGGTATTACCTATTGGTATTGAGAATGATTTTGTGGGAGTAGTCGATCTACTAACCCGCAAAGCATGGGTATGGGATGATTCTGGAGACCCAACCAAATATGAAATTAAAGACGTTCCAGAGAACATGGTTGATGATGTAGAGAAATATCGGGAAGTATTGGTTGAAACTGCTATCGAACAAGACGATGATGTAATGGAAAAATATCTGGAAGGAGAAGAGCCAGATATTGACACTCTCAAAAATTGCATCCGTAAGGGAACCAATGAGTTGGCTTTCTTCCCTACCTACTGTGGCTCATCTTTCAAGAATAAGGGCGTGCAGTTGGTACTAGATGCGGTAGTTGATTATCTACCTAACCCGACTGAAGTTAAACCACAGCCAGAGATCGATCTAGAGGGTAATGAGACTGGTAATTTAGCTTATGTTGACCCTGAGAAGCCTCTGCGTGCTTTGGCATTCAAAATCATGGACGACAAATATGGTGCTCTAACTTTTACCCGCATCTATTCTGGTATGTTGTCCAAAGGTGACACAGTGCTGAATACTTTTACAGGTAAAACTGAGCGAGTTGGACGTTTGGTGGAAATGCACGCTGACTCTCGCGAAGAAATTGAATCAGCTCAAGCTGGTGATATTGTTGCTATCGTTGGTATGAAGAATGTCCAAACTGGTCATACTCTCTGTGACCCTAAAAATCCTGCAACTCTAGAACCGATGGTGTTCCCCGATCCAGTGATTTCTATTGCTGTGGCAGCAAAAGATAAAGGTTCTGTGGAAAAACTGGGCATGGCATTGAGCAAGATGGTTCAGGAAGACCCGTCTTTCCGAGTTGAGACAGACCCGGAAAGTAATGAAACTATTATCAAGGGTATGGGTGAGTTGCATTTGGATATCAAGGTTGATATTCTGAAGCGGACTTATGGGGTTGATGTGGAAGTTGGTAAGCCACAAGTAGCTTATCGCGAGTCTATTACTAAGCGTCTTGAAGATAGTTATACTCACAAGAAGCAGTCTGGTGGTTCTGGTCAATTTGCTAAGATTGACTATATTTTTGAGCCAGCTGAACCAGGTGAAGGTTTCCAATTTGAGTCAAAGGTGACTGGTGGAAATGTGCCCAGAGAATTTTGGCCAGCCGTGCAAAAGGGTTTTGAAAGTAGTTTTGAAAAGGGTATGTTAGCGGGTTTCCCTTGTGTGGATATGAAGTTTACGTTGATGGATGGTGCTTTTCACCCGGTTGACTCCTCGGCGATCGCCTTTGAGATTGCTGCTAAGGCGGCCTATCGACAGTCTTTTTCTAAGGCATCTCCTCAGTTACTCGAACCGATTATGAAGGTTGATGCGTTTACGCCTGACGATCATGTTGGTGATGTAATTGGAGACCTCAACCGCCGTCGAGGAATGATTAAGTCTCAAGATTCATCGCCTATGGGTACTCGTATTAAGGCAGATGTGCCATTGAGTGAGATGTTTGGTTATATTGGTGATTTACGGACTATGACTTCTGGTAGAGGTCAGTTTTCAATGGAGTTTTCCCATTATGCACCTTGCCCTGCGAATGTGGCGGAAGTGGTAATTAAGGAAGCTAAAGAGCGTGAAGAAGCGAAGAAATAGTTAGGTCTGGTATATAGAACCCATTTGAGATCTATTTAAAAATAAAGGGGCAGATGGGGAGATGGGGGATGGGGTGTATTGAAGTATTTTCAATTATTGCTTCTATCCCACTCCCGACTCCATGGCTCAAAATTGTCATCCAGCTCAAGATACCAAATGGGTTCTATACAGGGTTGAAAACTTAAAATTAACTTCCCTGGCGGGAAGTCCCGCGCTCTCCTGTTGGCGGAGCAAGTGCGGCAGCTATTAGGGGAGCGTCGGGATGAAAGCCAAGGCCAAGAGTCAGATACCTCCATGCACTAAATTTTCTTATACCCTTAACAAGCTAGGAGGTATTTTGTTACTATCAAGATCAACGCAGGGGGTTGACATCACCTCTGGCAAAACAGCGGTCAGTTTTTTTCCTGACTGAAGAATCCTGGGTTGTCGCGTAAGCACAACGTCGGGAGTATGTCAAGTAGAAAAGCCTTGTATAGACATCTCTAGAAAACCTTGTAGGGGGGGTTCGGTGGAAACCTCCTACTAAAATTTTTGATTTTTTCCCTAATGGGATAATTTGATATATTGACATTCTCCCCCGGCTAAAGCACGGGGGATTCCAAACCTCACGATTTGGGTTTGCTCTTTCTCTTCGTTCGAGCTGACTTACTAGATTGAGTTTCCTCAACAAAGCAGAGGCCATTCTCTCCAGAGGCGTTAATTTCCGTCTGCCCGACGGTATTTGCTAACTGTTTCAATGCAGCTTTGAGAATATTTTCCGCAGCGTTTCGATCGCGGTCTGCAACATACCCACAGTGGGGACATTTATGGGTTCTAGTGCTGAGAGTTTTGACCACTTTCTCTCCACAATTAGAGCAATTCTGGGAAGTATTGGCAGGTTCAACAGCAATAACTGGAACTGCTTCATAAAACTGATATAAAACGTCGTAACAAGTGACATTTTAATGTTTACTTCCTGCTTCCACCGGAACTGTCGGCAGCACTCCGTCCACAGGCATTGACGGTCAAGCCGACCGCATCTTTCAAATTTATACTGGCGTTTAAATCTCTGTCTATTGACAATCCACATTCAGGGCAATCATAAGTCCTTACATTTAAGGGCATATCTTGGACATGACCGCAGTTTGAGCAGGTTTTTGATGATGGAAAAAACCTGTCAACTACTACTAACTCTGAACCGTACCACTGAGTTTTATATTCAAGCTGTCGCCTAAATTCATAAAACCCTTGATCTGCAATTGATTTAGCTAGTTTGTGATTGGCTAGCATTCCAGATACATTTAGTGAGACTTACACAACTTAACTGGTAAAATTAGACTATAATGCTTGTAAATCAATAATTTTACGTCGAAGCGATCGCTACGGGACTTACACAAAATTTTAGAGCTGCCGAAATCAAGTAAATATTAAGGGGC
>NZ_JAAHGU010000261.1:0-3889 GCF_010692685.1 Okeania sp. SIO2F5
TTCTTTCTAGTTCATCTATACTTAGGTGTTCTTGGATACTTAAGCGTCTTGGCATAATGGCGATCGCTCCTGGGAATTATTTTTCTCCTCTTCAATTATACACAAACGATGCTACCGGACATGATATCAAATTGTCTTCCAATATGATGCCGAAGCTCGACAAAAGGTTCAGCAAACTAGACGAATCGAAAATTTATTATTAACAGTTGCGATATTACTACTAATATCAGAGGGAGTATTTGTATTTAGACCTGCAGTCAACAAACTTCAAGTTTATCTGGAAGAAAAAGTCAAAACTCAGGAACAAACGACCAAAATAGCAGCAGAATTAGAACAAAAAAATCAGGAATTAAATGCGGCCTTAAAGGAAGCTCAATCTATAGCCAAGCTGAAATCAGAATTTATGGCCAACATGAGTCACGAAATACGTACCCCAATGAATGGAGTAATTGGGATGACTGGTTTGCTACTAGATACTAATCTCAATCCCCAACAACGAAACTTTGTGGAAATTATTCGCAGTAGTGGAGATAACTTGTTAATCATTATTAATGATATTCTCGACTTCTCAAAAATAGATGCCGATAAGTTAGACTTAGAAAGCCAAGCTTTTGACCTCCAAGAATGTGTAGAATCTTGTCTAGATCTGCTAGTGTCTCAAGCTACAGATAAAGCATTACACTTAGCCTACATTATAGACGATCATACTCCCTGCAGATAGATGGGTGATGTAACTAGGTTGCGTCAAATTCTGGTCAATTTAGTCAGTAATGCTGTTAAATTTACTCATTCTGGAGAAGTAGTAATAAATGTTACTGCTGAAGAAGTTAACTCAGACAATTCTCAATCTCCCACCCACCAAATCCATTTTGCTGTCAGAGATACTGGTATTGGTATTCCACCAGAAGGTTTAAAGCGACTTTTTCAGCCTTTTTCTCAACTAGATTCTTCAACTACTCGTAAATATGGGGGTACAGGTTTAGGCTTAGTTATCAGTAAGAAACTGTGTGAAATGATGGGCGGACAAATGTGGGCAGAAAGCGGGGGTAATGTGGCTGGAAATCCCTTGGTAAATCAAAATAATTTAGCTTCTGCGAATTCTTTTGCTGTGGGTTCAACGTTTCACTTCACAATCTTAGCTAAAAGTGCTCCCAGTATTCCTAAAGTTTATCAAAATCCTCAGCCTCAACTTAATGGTAAACGAATATTAGTAGTTGATGATAATCCTACTAATCGACTGATTCTAAAAATACAAAGTAAAAAGTGGAATATGATATCAACAGAAGCAGATAGTGGTGCAAAAGCTTTAGAGTTGTTGAAGAAAGGTAAAAAGTTCGATCTGGCTATTTTAGATATGCAAATGCCGGAAATCGATGGTCTAACTTTAGCTGCTGAAATTCGTAAGTTTCCTGAACTAAAAACACTCCCATTAGTGATGTTAACTTCTGTAGGTTGCCCTAAAGGTGATACAAGAAATTTACAAGCTTGTCTAAATAAACCGATTAAGCCAGATCAGTTATATAAGATACTGATGGAGATTTTTTCTAATCAGGTAGTAAATATTAAAAATAAAGCTGATATCAAGATTGATAGCAATCTTGCCCTTCGACTACCTTTAAGAATTTTACTAGCTGAAGATAATGTAGTGAATCAAAAAGTTGCATTGTCGATGTTAGCACGAATGGGTTATCGTCCTGATGTGGTTAGTGATGGATTAGAAACTTTGATAGCTTTAGAAAAAGTACCCTATGATTTGGTGTTGATGGATGTGCAAATGCCAGAAATGGATGGTTTGGAAGCAACAAAACATATTTATGACAAATATGGCAATGAGTTAGACAACAGACCTGTTATTGTGGCCATGACGGCGGGAGCTATGGAGGGCGATCGGGAAATTTGTCTGCAAACTGGTATGGATGATTATATGAGTAAACCAGTTAAGATTGAAGAGCTACAGGAAATACTGGAAAATTGGGGAGAAATAATCATAGCCAAAAAAAAACTCTTGCGCTACAAACACAACAGTTAGAAAAAACTCCTTCTCTACCATCTCCACCACCACAATCACAAACAGCTTCTAGTTCTCCTCCAGTGATGGTGGAGGTCATTGAAAATATTCGCCAAGAAGTACAGATAGAGGGCGAAGCAGATCTGGTAACGGAACTGATCGATTTGTTTATTGAAGATACTCCACAGCAGTTACTAGCTATTAAAGAGGCGATCGATAACTCTGCCACAAAAGCACTAAAAAAAAGCGCTCATTCTTTGAGAGGTAGCAGTGGTAATTTAGGAGTAGTGCGCTTGGCTGAAATCTCTGCAATCTTAGAGCAGAAGGCTAAAGCTGGTACCATAACAAAAGCAGAAGCAGAAACACTTTTCACTCAATTAGAAAATGAGTTTATTATTGCTAAGTCTGTTTTAGAAGAATTACAAGTTTAAATAAAAATTTATGGTATAATCCCAAAGCACTAAATGATTAGATAATCTGCAATATTTATATGAATCATCATCCCTCTCAATTATCAAATTATCAACAAAATTTTCCGGCTTTAGCTAATAAAATTTATTTTAATTATGGTGGGCAAGGACCAATGCCTGAAGCATCTTTACAGGCAATTTATCAGTCTTATCAAGAAATACAAAATATCGGACCTTTTTCTGGAAAAGCCGGAATTTGGGTAGAAAAACAAGTAGCTTCAGTCCGGGCTGCGATCGCTGCTGAGTTAGGAGTTTCTCCAGATACTATTACTCTGACAGAAGATGTTACTGTCGGTTGTAACATTCCACTTTGGGGTATTGATTGGCAAGCAGGAGACCATATATTACTTTCTGACTGCGAACATCCTGGAATTATTGCTACAATTGAGGAGATTCAAAGACGTTTTAAGATAGAGGTTTCTACTTGCCCGATTATGGCAACTTTAAATGAAGGGAACCCGGTAGAAGTAATTACTAATAATTTACGCTCAAACACTAAATTATTAGTAATTAGCCATATATTGTGGAATACAGGTCAGGTTTTGCCATTAGCTGAAATTGTTAAAATGTGTCACAGTTTCTCTCCTTCTCCAGTAAAAGTATTAGTTGATGCTGCTCAATCTGTAGGGGTTTTACCTTTAAAATTAGCCGAAATAGAAGTTGATTTTTATGCTTTTACTGGTCATAAATGGTGGTGTGGCCCGGGTGGTTTAGGTGGACTTTATGTAAGTGCTGAAGCTAGGGAAAATTTAAGCCCTACTTTTATTGGATGGCGGGGTGTTATTAAAGATAAAAGTGGTAAACCAATTGCTTGGCAACCTAATGGTAAACGTTACGAAATTGCGACTTCTGCTTATCCTTTATCTCCGGCTTTAAAGGAGGCGATCGCTCTACATAATCAGTGGGGAACTGCTGAAGAAAGATATGAAAAAATTAAAGAATTAAGTGCATATTTATGGGAAAATTTAAAGAAAATTCCTGAGATTAATTGTTTGCGAACTGCACCGCCAGAAGCTGGATTAGTTTCTTTTCAGTTAACTAATGGTAAGTCTCATCAACAGTTAGTTGAATATCTAGAAAAGCAGGAAATTATGGTACGAACTATTCTCGATCCAGATTGTGTAAGAGCTTGTGTTCATTATTTTACTCAAGAAGCAGAAATTGATAAATTAGTTGCAGAAATTAAAGCTTTTGGGTAACAGCGAACCGAGGAGAAAGTAGGGAAGTTCTATGGAACCTCCCTAGAGCAAGATTTTATAGAACCCATTTGAGGTCTATCTATATTAGACATCTGGGAAAAATAAATAAATTGTGATAGAGTCATATAAAATGTAATTTTTTATGGCTAATTATGACCAGTATGCTTGACTACATTCGTATGGCATCCACAAGAATCAGAACGTTTATTAGG
>NZ_JAAHGU010000262.1:0-3860 GCF_010692685.1 Okeania sp. SIO2F5
GCATCCTTAAAACTTTAACCTTTAGCGATCGCCTAATTTATGAAAAATACAGCTCATACAGTTACTTTTATGTTACATTATCAATATTTATGTAATATGTAAAGATGCCAGCGCTCATTGCTATATCTAATAGACATCTGGTAAAAATCCAAAATCAAATCAATTCTCACACATAAATTATCAATTCTTTCCCCCTACTGCCTACAGCAAAGCTGCCTACTGCCTCTTTTCTGGAGATGTCTAATGGAAAAAATCGTGCCTTGGGGTTTAATAGCTTTAGTCATAGCTTGCCAGTTACCATCAGTGTCGTTCAAGCACAGAATATAATCGACATTTTGATAACCAAATTTATCAATCTCTTCCGCAAGATTATTGCGATGATTGACCACTTCATCAGCACCAAGTTTTTGACAGCAAGCGATAGTTTCAGGACGAGAAGCTGTAGCAATAATATTAAGCTTGGCTAACTTTTTCGCTATTTGAATCGCAATAGAACCAACTCTCCCTGCACCATTGATAATTAAAATTGGGCGTTGGTAAGTGAAGGTATGATCAGGAAAGAATGCGTACGCTAAACAGTTAGAGCAGGTTTTAGAACTGGGAAACCATCTATCAACGATGATTAACTCAGCAACCATATAACTCATATCATGTCCGGTTGAATAATTAGACTTTGGTGGTAAGGAAGGCAGAGAGCAGAAAGCAGAAGGCAGAAGGGTTTCTTCCAATTTTAACCTAATTCTATACACAAACGATGCTACCGGACATGATATCACACTTGTATTCTAGCTGTCTTCTGAATTCATAAAAACCCATAGACGTCCCACACTCCCCACACCTCCTATACCATTACTATCCAATAATTAAATTTGAGGTGATATCAACCTTCCCCATAGCAATAAAAACCAAGGGATTTTGAAATTTGGTATTAACCAGGCATATTTTCTCAGTGCAGGAATAGTAAAAGGAATTAAAAAACGAAGGGAACGTACAGATATAGGACAATTACCATTCTCATCTAGAATATTATATTTTTCAGCAAGTTCAGCAACAATTCGCACCTTACCCGTATGACTCATAATACTTGGTTCAGCAGCCAGATTCGCAATAACTCTACCTATAAACAAAGGAGTTTCCCAATTTTCACTATCACCAAAACTATCTACAGTATTGCTTTGACTCAATTGATTGGTAAAATTAATTATATGTTCTGTACCGACAATTCCCGGCCAAATAGATATAGAAGCAATATTATCTGCTTTTAACTCTACTGCCATATCTGCTGCCAGGCGATCGCTTGCTGCCTTACCCGCACCATAAGCAGCACCAAATAGATAAGACATACCACCCCAGGAAGAAATAGTAAAGATAATTCCTCCCCCACGAGGAGCCATCATTCGGGCAGCAAATACACTGCTAATATAGTGACTGCGAAGACCTACATTATTCACCAGGTCCCAAAGACTAGGTTCAGATTTCCAGAATGGCTGACCGTAGGCATTTCTAATAGCTTCTACTCCGGAGAAGACATTGTTCACTAATATATGAAGTTGTCCCTGTTGTTCATTTTCGATGCGCTCAAAGAGTAACCGTACTTGCTCGTCATCCCCATGATCTACTTGAACAGGAATACACTTACCACCAGCTTTTTCAATAGCTAACTGTGTTTCCTGGAGAGTACCGGAAACGCCATCGTTAACACAAGGTCTTTCGAGACTACGACCTGTAATATAGATAGTAGCACCGGCCTCACCTAAACCTATTGCAATGCCCTTACCTATACCCCGCGTTGCTCCTGTAACCAATGCTACTTTACCTTTCAGGTCTGTCATAATTACTTACTATAGTTTACCAAATACAGTTTAGCGAAAAATGATGCCTCAACCAAACTTATCAGGGATTTTACAGTTCTGGTGGTTAATTCCGTTGCTATTGAGTATATTAGGACTTTTTTTCAGTCTCTGGATTATAGTTCCTGCTCCAAATTATTTTTTTTTACGTTTTGCAGTGGGATCTCCTGAAATTAGCCCTTGGCTGATTTGCCTGAATCTGTTTGTGCTTATACTAACAGTTTTTGTTCACAAAACTTGGTTGTCTGGTATCATCTTCATCTCTAGCTTACTTGGCCTAATATTAAGTTTACTGCCACTGAGCCAGCTAGCTACTACCAAAACTAACTTTGCTGTTGAGATGGAGACGGTTTTGGGAACAGACTATTTACAAAGTGTTCCTGAAGACTTAAAAGTCCAAATGCGCCCCCAACCATTTGTCCTTACAGACGTTTTTCGCGGGCTTCCTAAAAAGGAAGTTCGGGCCCAAAGAGGTATTGTCTTTGCCAGTCCCGATGGAGTAGACCTCAAACTAAATGTTTACCAGCCTTTAGTTACACAAAAGTTGCAGAAGCTTCCTACTGTGGTAATTGTCTACGGTGGAGCTTGGAGACAAGGCAGTCCTGATAACTATGAGAGGTTTAGTTGTTACATAGCAGCTCAAGGCTACTCAGTAATAGCTATTGATTACCGCCATGCACCCAAGTATAAATTTCCCGCTCAACTCGAAGATGTACGAGCAGCCTTGCAGTATATTCAAGCCCATGCGGATAATTTGGAAGTAGATATTGAACGCATAGCGATAATGGGTCGTTCAGCAGGAGGCCATTTAGCAACTCTGGCTGCTTACGAGCAAGGTGCTATGCCTTTTCGAGCAGTGGTAAGTTACTACGCACCTAGTGACTTAATAGAACAGTTCCGCAATCTACCTTTTCCCAATCCTATCAATATAAATACTGTCCTGCGGGATTTTTTGGGAGGAACACCAGACGAACTCTTAGAACTCTATCAAAAAGCTTCTCCCAAAAGTTATGTTAGACCTGCTCTTCCCCCTTCTTTACTGGTTTATGCAGGTCGCGACCACATCGTAGAACCTAAGTTTGGACGAGTTTTATACAATCAACTGCGAGCAACTGGCAACCAGGCTATTTTTTTAGAAATCCCCTGGGCAGAACACTCCTTTGACGCAGTTTTTCCTGGGATTAGCAATCAGCTTGCTTTGTATTATACCGAACGCTTTTTAGCATCTGTGCTTCACGGGGTGATATAGAATCCGTAATTAGATGGGGAGTAGGGGAGTAGGGAAGTAGGGGAGTAGGGCAGGGCTAATTCTTTGTCGTAGCGAGAATATTTGCAACCCTATTTTTTGTTGAGTTCCTGTGCTTTCTACACTCCCCACACTCCCCACACCTCCCACACTCCCCACACCTCCCACACTCCCCACACCTCCCACACTCCCCACCCCCTCCTCTTTTTTTCTAGGCGTGACAATAAATTCACCCTGGGGGAGTAGGGGAGATGGGGAGCTTGAGAAATATTTGGTAATGGTTGAAGATGGAACATTTTTTTATACCGAATTCAACGGACTTGATATGAAAATAGCTTCAAAACCATTGTGGGATAATGGTTTCAACTATTACAGCGCTTTTCACTCTTGATGAACCACATCTTCACAAGCAAAATCTTGTAGGGGCGATTCGCGTAATTAGGAGCATTCCGTAGGAAATCGCTCCTACTGTGGTTTACCCAAATGAAAACCGCTGTAAGACCCTGTCTAAAATATTGATTTTTCGCGTTTGATAATAATAATCATTTTAGGACTTACGCAGATACGCTATATATAGCCCTCAAAACTATTGTCCAATAGTCATTGGACTCTATACATAGTGCCTTTGCGTAAGTCCTGATATCATGTCCGTTTATATCGTTTGTGTAAACCCAAGGGTGAATATCTACAGGAAATGATGGTTTTTTCTTGCGAGGGTAGCCTTCTTCCCTCTTCCCTCTTTCTTCTTCCTTCTTCCTTCTTCC
>NZ_JAAHGU010000263.1:0-3638 GCF_010692685.1 Okeania sp. SIO2F5
ACTGCTCCATGGCCTCTGGAGTCAGCCAAAAAGTGAGACTCCCTCGCTGCTTTAAGGAGGCATCATACTCAGACCAGTTTTTGAGTCGATACAAGGACTTGGAGTTGGATTTAGACTTACTCTTACTCATATCTGCTGAGTGTAGTTTCGTGTACCATCTTGACTTCTTTATTTTTACCCTAAACATCATCTTTTGTGCAACAAAGCCGACTGACAGTACCGACGGTATCAAATAAATACTGAAATTGTCTTTACTTTTCTCCAATATTTCCTCCTGACTCCTGACTCCTGACTCCTGACTCCTGAGGACTCACAACATTTATTTATAAGTATTCAACCGCAATTCGTAGCTTCCCCGGAGGGGGAACATGATATAAAGCCTCAAAAATTCTCTCTTCTGCTTTTCTTTTCTATAGAATGTTGCACAAATGAAAATATAGAAATTTATGCAGGATTAACAATCCAAAAATAGACTGCAAAGTATAAAACTCTCATTGATTTTTATTTACTATAAGAGATTTTTTTCTAAACCCAAATAGAACTGCTATAAAAAAGTTAAATTACTTAAATTATACTCAATCCGATTATTAAAAAGTACTTTTGAGATCAAATCCACTTAATTCGGTATAAAAAAATGTTCCATCTGAGCGCCATTGCCAAATCTTTATCGATATTCCCACATTCCCCTCCTGGGAGTGGTTAGGGGTGGGTCTCCAAACTATGAATCTAATTACACAAATTCTACCGGATTTGATATGAGTTATACTTTCTAACCTTTCTGCTTTATCCTCCTAATAAATATCCTATTGCTCGGATTTAGTATTAAGTAGATAGACATAAATAATTAGGGTTTGCGCTCAAAAGTATTTTAGTAGGGGTAGGAGACAGCTATACTGGAGACAGGAGACAGGAGAAATGGATCGGGAGCGAGGAAGTAGGAGCGGGCGTTTTGTAAGAATGATTTTTCTGCCCAACTATGCGCCTAAAATACGCTCCATGCATGAGCGTGAAGAGCTGAAACAGGCGCACTTTTTTCGTTCCCAAAAAGGCACTTGTCTTTATATGTCAATGCTTTTATATTTAATCAGCAAACCCTAATTAGTAAAATGGAAACTATTTGGAAATTCCAGAAGTAATTGAGATTGCTTTCCGTTCCGAAATGCTCCGCAAACCTTTCACTCCGTTCCATTCGCAATGAAATTTTACATTTAATTATACCTACCTACTTACTTTGGCTCTATCTCTAGACTACCGTCTGCATAGAGCAAAATAGCAAACTCAGTCCATTCTATTTTATTCGTAGCATTAGGCTTAACTAAATTCGGCAGTGGTGTACTGCTCAAATGGTTTTTTGCTATTTGATTAAAAGCTTCGTAAGAAATAATATCTCCATTTTTATCTACCTTAACTAGATAAATTGCTGTTTGTTTGACTGGTTTTTTCCAGTTTTTATCGATATCAGTGTAGAGTTTTTGTTGTAATGTAGCAATTTCTTTGTTGTCGGTAATTCTTTTACCTATTGATTCTACGTTTTCGATGTCAGAATTAGTTGTTGTTGCTACCGGATTAATGGTATTTTCAATAGTTGCTTTATTTGTCGTTTCAAGGGTATCAGATTTATCAGTTACGGCATCCGAATTTCCAGCTATTTTTGGTGCAGATAAAGTTGTATCTACCGTCTCTAATTTTTCATTTTCCGTTAATTGTGAAGTCGAATTAGAAACAATATTAGCAGTAGTTTGTTGTTGATCGCCTCCATCAATATTTCCATGATTCAAAAGTTGATAAATTTCAGCCAGAACAACTATAACAATAGCAGTTAATGTCAGTAATGAGAGAGTTTTAACTTGTTTAGTTAACTTTATTACAGACTTGGGGAACATCTCATAATCTTCTGATGAATTTGTTTCCTCATCCCCATCTGTTTTAATCACGATCATTTCTGCTTCATGAGACCGGATAGCTATTTCTGTGCTTAAACCAACTCGAATGTGCAAAGGCCCACTAAAAGTTCCCTCTCGCAAGACTTGCACTGGTCTATCAGAAACTACTCCCATTGCTGCGAGTCTCTCAACAATTCCTTGATCGCGACCAATATTTAACACTCGATCGACTATTGCCATTTGCCCTATTTTCAAATCAGCTACATTCATTTTGATTACCTCTGACGTTATTACTTAAATGTTGTGTAGATATTGTGGTAATTACTATCTTGTATTCTGCATATAATCTCAGACTTACAGCACTTTTTAGAATGGTGAGGTAAAGTTATTATGTTGCCTGTCGCCTAAAGTCCTAAAACTTTCTACCTCCAAGACTCGAAAACTGCTGTAAATGTATCGTCAGCAAAGCTTCAACAATTAATAATTAATAATTAATAATTAATTATTAACAATTACCTCTCCTTGAAAACGGATAGGATTGACTCAAAGGAAAATTTTTGCTTGTTTCTCCTTTAAAGGAGAGACTTTAAACCTTAATTATTCGGTAATGACCGAGGAACGAGAAAGACTGAATATATGACCGAATTTTCCTTTCTACTACTTATTGCTGATCAATGATTTTGGCAGAGACAATAATATTGCTAGCAGGATTAAGTCCCAAACCAATATTGCGGTCTCCTACTGCCACAATTACTGAACCACTAGGGTTGTTACTAATTACCTCTAGCTCAACTCCTACTACCAACCCCATTTTTTTCAAGCTACGAGCCATCTCATCTATAGCATTGATCGTAATAATATGTAAGTGATCGCCTCGTTTTGCTTGTGTCAGTGGAAAGTTAGTTTCTACTACTTGTTGATAAGTTTCTTTAAGAGTGTGATGGTTGTTTTCCTCTTTCAACTCAATATAGTTGCTGTCTCCCAGAAATGTAAATTCCCATGCTTTCTCGTTCTTGTCTACATTAGATTTTGACTTATCTTCATACTTTTGATCCATTAATTTATGTAAATAGTTGACATTTATTTTTATTTAGCATAATAACGATAACAGAATAGTTTGTCAAGTTTAATATTTGACATTATTCAAAACTGGAACTAGAGAAAATCAGGAGCTATCAATTATATTATCTCTCTCATCTACACTGCTATTAAGAAAGTATTAATTTATTTTCAATACTTTTACTGGCATTGCTGAGGAGCGGGATGAATATAAGTGGTAATATCAAATCCGCTCGGGTTCGGTATAAAAAAAATTTTCATCTTCATCCAAGAGCAAATGTTTCGCGCATTCTCTTCCCTCCTGACTCCTGACTCGGTCCTCCTGACTCCTAGATTAACTATCTAATTACACCGATGCTACCGGATTTGATATAAGCGGGGGCAGGCATCCTGCCTGTCCCTGCCAAGGAGTGAAAATATCAGGAACGAAAATATCAGGAACGGGCAAAATGCCCCCCAAGCACAAAACTATTAAAATCATCCCGCATTTGTGCAACGCCCTTCTACTAAATCAGGACTTACGCAAAATATCAAATCATATACTATCCGTAGGGGTGAACGGCCGACTTTATAGAACCCCTAACCGTATCTTCATATAAATATCAAGTTTTTTTGACTAGGAGACAGCTATACTGGAGACAGGAGACAGAAGGTAAGAGAGAAAAGGTTAAGAGGGAAGATTTGGGGAGAGATAAT
>NZ_JAAHGU010000264.1:0-3623 GCF_010692685.1 Okeania sp. SIO2F5
ATTCATACAATGTTCCATACTCAACGTGATGATTCAAAATGGTAAACCCCAGAGCTACAAAGTAGAAATCTAGTTAACTTCCAACTAAGGGAGTTTTTGGCGATCGCTACTTTCATGCAACAAAGCCGTAACTATGGCAAAAAAATAAAGGGATAAATATATCCGACTACCTACTCTAAATTCCCAATTCCTCCTGACTCCTGACTCCTACCCTCGCCCATCAGACTTTTTCCGCAAGCCCTAATTATTAGTCCCCATAATTATGAATTAATTATAGTTTTTTTAGGGTTGGTGATTTAAGGTATGATACCATGTCCAGGTAAAAGTACGATAGAACTCCGTGACCTTTACGCAGCCAAAAAACTTTCTCCTTCTACTCGGGGTTTCTTCTTCTTTCTTCCCTCCTGACTCCTGACTCCTGACTCCTAAAGAATTAAGATTAATATCATACACTAATTTACCAACGCCATTTTATGTCTCCAGAAGAAACAGATGCTTTTCTGGCCTCTGCTAGAAAAGAAGTAGTCCAACAAACCTTTGACTCCAATGACAGTAAACGCCTAAAACTTATGGTAGAGTCTCTGGGAGATTCACGGGGAATGGTGCGCTTAGGCTTTGCTGAGACTCTCGGACAAATTGGTAAACCAGCGACCCCTTTCTTGATAGAAGCTCTCGGAAATCACCCCGATCCTGTAGTGCGCCGAGCTAGCGCCAAAACCCTCACCCTGATTGCCGACCCAGAAGCAGTTTCTCCCTTAGTCCATGCTCTCCTCAATGATGAAGATACAGTGGTAAAAGGATCGTCCGTTGGTGCCCTAGCTCGGATAGGAAAAGCTGCTGTACCTCCATTGTTGGACATTTTAGGGTCAACAGAGTATCCAGAAAGTACCAAAGGTCATGCAGCTTGGGCTTTGGCATTTATTGGACCTGAAGCAAAAGAGTATCTATATCGGGAAATTCATTCTGAAAAAGTCGCAGTTAGGGCTGCGGTGGTGGGGGCGATCGCCAAAATTGCCCAAGATTCAGGGGAGGAAGAGGCTCTGAATATTTTACTGACTGCCCTAGGGGATTCGTCTGAAATAGTACGCACTGAAGCAGCAGCTGTCCTTGGAAATTTGGCTTACAAACCAGCAGTTCCTCGTCTGGTGGAGTTACTAAATAATCCTACTAGTGGTGAAACTCGCAAGGCAGCAGCTCTATCTTTGATGAAAATTCGTTCTCATAGTGCTTTAGTTCCCTTACAAGCAGCATGGGAACGAGAATCAGAAGCAGATATCAAGCAGATTATTAAATTGGCAATTACTCAACTAGAGAGGCAATCATCAGAAAACGATTGGGAATAGCTAAATATTAAATAAGCTTAACCTGGCTGAAGCACAGTAGCTTTAGCCTTCTCAACTTTGGTTAGATTTGAAATTCAACATATCCAAGCGGGATAAAGCACTGATGGCTGTCTCCCGTACATAGGTGTCAGCAGAGGTATCATTGGCTAATTTGGTTAAGACTGCTTTAGAGCGTTCGTCATTAATAGAGCTAACAGCATTGAGAATTGCCACTGCCAAGCCTAAGTTCTCAGTTCCATCTAGAACTTCCAATAAGCTATCTAAAGCAGGCACACCAATTACTCCTAAAGCCATTGCTGAGGCAATATGAACAACGGGATTGGTATCGCTGAGTCCTTTTTTTAGGCCTTCAATTCCTTCAGATGGGAAAGGAACATTCTTATAGTTAATAGCTACCTGAGCTAGAGCTTTAGCACAACTGCTCCTAATTGTTGAATTATCACTGTTGAGCAACGAATCGACTAAAAATGGCACAGTATCTGTCCCGATCGCTCCGAGTGCTTTAACTGCTGCCCGTCGATAGACGGTATCTTCTTCTGCCAAAACTTCCATCAAGTTAGGAATGGTAGTTTCATCACAAGTTTCGACTATTTCCCACATTGCTCGATCACGCAAGTGAGGGTTAGGGTGTTTTAGTTTCTCAAATAAAGAGGATTGTGTCATCACTTTATGAGTAGTTTGACAAATTATAAGTATACCGTAATTGATTGTAATATGAAATACGAAAAATTATGCTACAGATAAAGCTTCTAAAATAAAGTCCCATCCCGTCACGGATTTAATGGTTTGTGGAGTTAACTACTGTAAGACTTGAGATATTAGGTTCCTTAAACTGTCAAGGTTCTCAAACAGTTCCCACTTCAATTGCTTTTTAATTTTTTTGCATAATTTTTCAATCGGATTAACTCGTGGACTGTAGGGAGGTTTAAATAAAAGGATAACATTCTCAGGAATTTCTAATTTTGACCAAGTATGTAACCGTCCATTATCTAGTTGAATTATATGTAGTTCGGCTGGATAGTTTTGAGCAAACCACTTCAGGTACTGCTGAAAGCAAACCCATCTACATGAGAAAATTCTGCAAAAAAGCTTTCTCCAGTTTCAGGCTCGACTAAGCCATATAACCAGAGATAATCGAAGCACCATTGCTCTATTGCTACAGGTTGGACTCCTCTAGATGTCAGTTTTCTTGCCCATAATGTGATTAAGCCTAATCTCGACTCATGAGGGACTGGGTCTCCCGCGCAGTTTATACGCCCTGTACCCACACCAGTAACTCACCTTTTGATCTCAGGGGGTGACAAGCACCTCAAAACTATTGTGGGGCAATAGTTTCAATGATTATACCTCTGTATAAAATCTGAATTTTTCCTCAATAATAATGATCATCATTTTTAGAGAAGGGGTTGGCACGTGGAGCCTACCAATCCCTTCTCCCCCAATTCAAGTTGATTTTTATCTCAATTGTTGATGGTAGCCATCACTCACATTTTATGGTAGAAAAAGTCGATCCACTTACATAAATAGACCAACCAAATGCAATTTTTATCAGTGATACTCAAATCCAAACTTTAAAAATTTTAGTTTGGTGATTAACGGTACAGAAAACTGTCAAAATAGAAAGGCATTTCTGGTTGTTTTCCTTTACCAATCACATATGTAAAGTTGTCGAAAACATATACAAAGATTTTTAACATTATTTTCTTTGAGCCTTCCATTGTTTTGGTTTCCGATGATCATGATGATTATTAGTCGAGAATTTGTTGATGGTAGTCAATTAATTTTAACTATAGATAGAAGACAATGGAAAAATCATCATCTCTTCGTGATGGCCACTATCTACAAAAAAAGAGCATTATACCATTTTGAAAAAAGAATGTTACGAATAGTAAGAGGGATAAAAATAATTTTCAGCAGACATCCCTTTGACAAAAAAGATGATTTCCAACCTAAAAAGTGGTATTGAAGCCATTCCCATACGACTCCTCACTCCTGACTTCCCCTCCTGGGAGGGGTTAGGGGTGGGTTGACTCCTAAAAAATCCCCTAGTTATTTGTAGCAAACATTTATCAAAATGGTATTACCTATTTACTGGCAAGTTTTGCTCCAAAAAGGCTCTACTAATTTAGCGGAGCAAAAGGCACTTATTAAACCAGTTTTACGGTGATTAAAAAAATATAAACTGGTGGTTATTGGACAGGGGGAATTTTGCTAACGCAAAGCTCCGCTAACACGATGTAGAGTTATGTCACTGGCTAAAAGTTAGAGATAGAACTCCAA
>NZ_JAAHGU010000265.1:0-3406 GCF_010692685.1 Okeania sp. SIO2F5
ACGCATCCTTAAAACTTTAACCTTTAGCGATCGCCTAATTTATGAAAAATACAGCTCATACAGTTACTTTTATGTTACATTATCAATATTTATGTAATATGTAAAGATGCCAGCGCTCATTGCTATATATCTTGTTCGCCACAATTAGTTTTTTGTTTATTTATTAAGCGGATTTGCCTGTTAGTTTTATCAAGAAATTCCCAACTGCGATTAAAGATATATTTATATAAAATATCCGCATCAATAATTCGCAAATCATCAGCAGCTTTACCCAAAAAACATTGAATAAAAAAATAAGTAAATAATCCATGTTTTATATCTTTCCATTTTCTATATTGTTCATAATTATCGCAAAACAAAAGCGCATAAAAACCTTTACTTTTAGCTGCCGTTTGCCAAAATAATTCAATTAATTGTGGAGCAATACTAGATATTTCAAGTTCAGATAATTTCTTACTTTCAGATAAATGCTGAAAATTAATACTTGTTCCACCACTATGACAAGCATTAATAAAAATAAATTGATATTTAGCACCACTTTCTGTCAACTTTTGCAAAATTTCTGCCAGAGGTAAACCTGTTGTAGCTAAATTATTAGTTTGAGTATTTTTCAGACATAATATTGGTTGCTGAATCTGTTTGTCTAAAAAACTATGACCAGAAAAATAAATTAACATAGTATCTTCTTTAGTAGCTTGAGTAACTAATTGATTCAAGCTATTTTTCACCACATCAAGCAGAGGAGATTCAGGTATATTATCGTGATGGATAATAATAGTTTTATTCGTGAATAATTTTGTAGCTGATTCTAATGCAGCCTTTAATTCCTGACAATCATTAACACAATAATTCAGGTTATATCAAATCCGGTTGAATACTTATTATATAGTTGGCAGAGATGGGGAGATAGGGAGATGGGGAGATGGGGAGGTAGTCCGATTTAATATTGAAGTGTGGTATAGAATTATAAACATATACTGTATAACCGAATTCTATATTATTTATTCGGCTATCATCATCTTGATTAATTCCTACTAAAATAATTAAAATTTTGTCTTCACCAGTTTGAAGTTTTTCTACATTAGAATTACCTGCTGATTTCGGCATAATTCGATATTATTACTCCATAATTGTATTGGAGAAAGAGTCAGAATTAAGAGTGTGGTCAAATACCAAGATAAGGAAGCTAAATTCACCCGTGGTCAAGAATTCCATTCTAACTCCTGACTCCTGTCTCCTGACTCCTTTCTTAATAATATATACGATGACAATAGGAAAAATTAGGTGGTGGTGCATAGTAATGGTAAAGGAAGCACCGGGAGTTTGGGGGGATGGGGGGATGGGGAGACGGGGAGTGTGGGAAATGGGGAGATGAGGAGTGTGGGAGAAATTAAAAAATATGTATCCTACCATTACCATGCAGGACTATCAAAATTATACAAATAAATTATACAAACTTGAAAATTTAGAAAAACCTATAATTGGTATACTACCCGAAATATATGAATATTATTTATAGTAATTTTTATTCAGGTATAGTACCGTAGAGACATTCCATGGAAGCTCCCTAGCATGGTTGTAGTTATCACGTAGAGGAGATGTGACTGTTACTGAAGACATTAGAGCTAATGTTGTTACTGATGGTGAAACAGGAGGTGATATTAAGATTAATGTTAAAAACCTTTCTGTGATTGATGGTGCTTTTATATCTGCTAGTACCCTTGGTAATGGGGATGCAGGAAGTGTAGAGATTCATGCTACTGAGACTGTAGTCTTGGATGGAGGAGACTCAGAATTTTTCACTAAAGTTTTTAGTGAAGTGCGACCAGGAGCAGAAGGGAATGGGGGAGGTGTAACTATTACCACCGGGTCTCTGGAGGTGAAAAATGGTGCTTTTATATCTGCTAGTACCCTTGGTAATGGGAATGCAGGGAGTGTAGAGATAAATGCTACTGACACTGTTGTCTTTGATAGAGGAGACTCAGAAAATTTGACTGGAGTAACTAGAAGTGTGGAAGAAGGAGCAGTAGGGGATGCGGGGAGTGTAACTATTACCACTGGGTCTCTATTCGTTAAAAATGGTGCTCAAATACTAGCCAATACTTTTGGTAATGGGGATGCAGGGAATGTAGAGATTCATGCTAATGACACTGTAGTCTTGGAGGGAGAATACTTAAAAGAATATCCGAGTGCAGCAAGTAGCACTGTGGCAGAAGGAGCAGTAGGGGATGGGGGGAATGTAACTATTACCACGGAGTCTCTATTCGTTAAAAATGGTGCTGATGTATCTGCCGAAGTACAAACAAGAGAAGGGGCAACTAACACTGAAGCGGGAGGTAATATTACCATCAACGCCACAGACCTACTAATTTCAGGCCGACTCGGAATATTTGCCGAAACAGCAGGAGAAACCCCCGCAGGTACTCTTACCCTTAAACCCTATAACAGAGATGGGGAGATGGGGGGATGGGGAGATGGGGAGATGGGGAGATGGGGAGATGGGGAGAGTTTGAGAAGAGAAAATTATTCCGCTCGAATTGACCCGAACCTCAATATTACTTTTACCGAAAATGGCTTGATCTCAGCCCGCACTACTTCCAGTGGAGACGGAGGTAATATCAATATATTTGCTCCAGAAAACATAAATATTTCCGGGGAAGGCAGAATAACAGTTGAAACAGAAGGCAGTGGAGACGCAGGTATCATCAACATAGAAACAGAAAACCTCACCATAGCTGAAAATACTACTATATCAGCAGCTACATCCGACAGCGGAGATGGAGGTAGTATCAATATTACTCCTAGCCAAAAATTTCAATTAGAAGGTCAAATTATTACAGAAACTACAGGCACAGGAAATGGAGGAAAAATTACCATCAATACAGGGTCTCTCCAAGCGGAAAATAGTACCATCTCAGCCAGAAGCACTGATGCAGGAAACGCAGGCGCAATAAAAATAACAGCTCAAGAAAATATCGCTACAGGTATTATTCAATCTTCTGCCTCAGAGTCACAAGAAACTGCTGATGGAGGAGAAATTACTATTATCAGTGAACAAGGAGAAATTGATGCGACCCAACCCATCCAGTCATTTTCAGAAAAAGGTAATGCTGGAGATGTTACTCTCCAAGCTAAAAGCGATATCACCACCAATACTATTAGTTCCCACGGCCAACAACAAGGCGGTGAAATAACTATCACCACAGAAACCGGAAATATCAATATATCTCAAGGCTTTCTGGCAAATTATTCTGGAGACGGCAACGGAGGCAATGTTACTATAGAACCCCTAAACGGATCTTTGTGAGAGAGTATAATGGATAGAAAATGCCATACTCAAGTAGCTTGACAGACAGCGAGTGGGCTTTAATTGAACCACTGCTGCCCAAAAAAAAAAGAACTAAAC
>NZ_JAAHGU010000266.1:0-3189 GCF_010692685.1 Okeania sp. SIO2F5
ACTGCTCCATGGCCTCTGGAGTCAGCCAAAAAGTGAGACTCCCTCGCTGCTTTAAGGAGGCATCATACTCAGACCAGTTTTTGAGTCGATACAAGGACTTGGAGTTGGATTTAGACTTACTCTTACTCATATCTGCTGAGTGTAGTTTCGTGTACCATCTTGACTTCTTTATTTTTACCCTAAACATCATCTTTTGTGCAACAAAGCCAAGTTCGAGAAAAAATGCAACCCAGTCAAATAGAAAAAAATCAAGAAGTCAATAAACTGATGTTTGATTGCTTGGATATAGATGGAAGTGGCACAATTAGTTTTAAAGAATATGAGATATTGTTGAAAGCGTTGGGAGAAACCAATGAGGAAAGTATTAAACGTGGGTTTGAAAATATGGATCTAAACAAGAATGGTTCGAGATCACGAGATGAATATGCTAAAATTAGAAGTGGTTATTTCTCTTCTGACGATCCAGAATATGCGTCGAGGTTGTTTTACGGATCTTTCTAAGACTGCTAACACTGTTAATACTTAATAGGCAATAGACATCTCCAGAAAAGAGGGAACACCGGAGCTGGGAACAGGGAGAAATAATTGATAATTTATGGATAAAAATTGATTTGATTTTGGATGTTTGGAGATGTCTAATAGGCAATAGATTTACCGAAGAATTAATAATTAAATAATTAAATAATTCAGGTTTAAAGCCTCCCCTTTCAAGGGGAAAAAAGCGGTCGAGGGATGGCGAGGAAACCTTACCATATCCAATCGACCAAGAGAAGAAATTTTTTCCTTTTATTCAATCGTCTTCCTTTTAGGGAGAGGTAATTATCAATTATCAATTATTGAATATTGCTCCTTACTGAATAATTAAGATTTAAAGCCTCCCCTTTAAAGGAGAAAAAAGCGGTCGTTAGCGGAGCTTCCCGTAGGGTGGGGTGGCGAGGAAATCTTGCCATATCCAATCGACCAAGAGAAGAAAAAAAATTATCCTTTTAGTCAATCCTCTTCTTTTCAAGGAGAGGTGATTATTAATTATTAATTATTGAACACCAACTTAAATTTGAGAGAGATACATTTTTGCGAACATTTCCTCAATCAAAAAAAATGTTTAATCACCAAAAAGAATATTTAGCTCAAACAAGTTCCATAGACCGCTCCTTTAAACCAGCGATCGCCTATGGAGGGTCGGTAAATATCTCAGAAAACAGTCCCACTATCCTCGTATCCGAAAACAGTGATCGGCAAAATTCAGCGTCAGGAACTCAGAAAAAGGTTTGAAGCGGGTGAATTTAATGCCATATTGAAAGACTGAAGTCATATCAAATCCGGTAGCATCAGTGTAATTAGATAAAGAGGGTGGGGAATGTCGGCAGATAGTGAATCTGGGGGCAAATTTCCACCTTTTTCCCCTATTCTATTGCTTGATCTTCTGACTCCTTTGCTATAGGAAAAAATGGGTTGGTTAGGAAATAGACTGGTAATAAACCTTAGACAGGGAAATTTTTCCCACTTTTGCCTGTTGCCTGTTGCCTGTTGCCTGTTGCCTGCTATAAAAACCCGTACCGCGTGCCAAGATCCTAAATGGGTTCTATAAAAAAATAAGAACCTCACCAGATATTTGGCGAGGTTCTTAAATAAATTTAGCTATCAGTAACCTACAGTAACTAGATATTAGTCAAGGTTAGTCATAGATAGTACTGGCTCTGTTTCACGGTCGAGACCTTTCTCAAAACCACCTTCAGCAGCACGAGCGCGTCCCGCGTGCCATAAGTGACCAATCAAGAAGAAAAAGCCAAGAATGAAGTGAGCTGCAGCTAACCAAGCACGAGGGTTAACATAGTTAAACCCGTTAATATCAGTGATAATGCCACCTACGGAGTTGATGGAACCGTTAGGAGCATGAGTCATGTACTCAGCAGCACGACGTACTTGCCAAGGCTGAATATCGTTCTTTAACTTATTTAAGTCGAGACCGTTAGGACCACGAAGAGGCTCTAACCAAGGACCACGGAAGTCCCAAAAACGCATTGTTTCACCACCGAAGATGATTTCACCAGTAGGAGAACGCATTAGGTACTTACCAAGACCAGTTGGACCTTGAGCAGAACCAATGTTAGCACCTAACTTTTGGTCACGGACTAAGAATACAAAAGACTGAGCTTGAGAAGCTTCAGCGTTAGTTGGGCCGTAGAATTCGCTAGGATAAGCTGTGTTGTTAAACCATACGAAACACGCAGCAATCAAACCCATTAAGGATAGAGCGCCCAAACTGTAGGAAAGATAAGCCTCTCCAGACCAGATGAAAGCACGACGTGCCCAACCGAAAGGCTTAGTTAGAATATGCCAAACACCACCGAAGATACAAATCAGACCGATCCAGATATGACCGCCGATGATATCTTCCATGTTGTTAACACCGATGATCCAACCTTCACCACCAAAAGGAGCTTTAGCTAGATAACCAAAAATAACAGCAGGATCGAGAGTAGGGTTAGTGATTACCCTGACATCTCCACCACCTGGTGCCCAAGTATCATAGACACCACCAAAGAACATGGCCTTAAATACCAACAACAGCGCACCACAACCTAATAGGATTAAGTGGTAACCGATGATGTTAGTCATCTGGTTCTTATCTTTCCAGTCATATCCAAAGAAAGAAGAATATTCTTCAAGTGTTTCTGGACCACGAACGGCATGATAAATACCGCCTAAACCAAGAACAGCAGATGAAATTATGTGTAAAACACCTACTACAAAATATGGAAATATGTCAGTTACCTCGCCACCAGGACCGATACCCCAGCCCAAAGTAGCAACGTGGGGCATGAGTATCAAGCCTTGTTCATACATTGGCTTTTCTGGAACAAAGTGAGCAACTTCAAATAAAGTCATTGCTCCTGCCCAGAATACGATTAGACCTGCGTGAGCAACATGAGCGCCTAGCAGTTTACCGGATAGATTGATCAGACGGGCGTTTCCAGACCACCAAGCAAAACCGGTGGACTCGATATCGCGACCTCCCATCATGGAAGAATTAGAGAGCGTTACCACGTGGTAGAACCTCCTCAGGGAATATAAAGTTTTGATGTGGTTGATCTTGAGGTGCCATCCATGCTCGGATACCCTCGTTCAACAAAATGTTTTTGGTATAAAATGTTTCAAACTCTGGGTCTTCTGCTGCCCGTAACTCTT
>NZ_JAAHGU010000267.1:0-3164 GCF_010692685.1 Okeania sp. SIO2F5
ATTATCTCTCCCCAAATCTTCCCTCTTAACCTTTTCTCTCTTACCTTCTGTCTCCTGTCTCCAGTATAGCTGTCTCCTAGTCAAAAAAACTTGATATTTATATGAAGATACGGTTAGGGGTTCTATAACTGTTTAACCAGATTTGATATTAGATTGTCTTTTGATTTCAAATCAATCGATCGCTAATCCAATCAACCAACCCAGGGAAATACTGCTTGAAAATATGCAAACTTTGAGCTGCTCCATCGGGAAATACATGAAGTTGGTTACGAACAATGGCTTTAATTGTTTTTTCCATTACTTTAGCTGGATTAGTTGCGAAGCGTTCAGGAAAACCTTCCTTGCCTTGAGCTAGCGTTCCATAACGTTCCGAGAGAAGAATAGGGGTACGACTGAAAAAGGGATAAACAACAGTGACTTTAACATTATAG
The DNA here is from genome assembly GCF_010692685.1 of Okeania sp. SIO2F5. Classification (NCBI taxonomy): domain Bacteria; kingdom Bacillati; phylum Cyanobacteriota; class Cyanophyceae; order Oscillatoriales; family Microcoleaceae; genus Okeania; species Okeania sp. SIO2F5. The sequence continues at coordinate 432 of NZ_JAAHGU010000267.1, forward strand.
CTTTTTACTTCATTAAAAAGTCCTTCACTAAAACCACGCAAGCCAAATTTACTGCTGGAATAGTGAGCCATTCCCCCAGCACCTATCCAACCTGCTAGAGAAGAAATATTGACAATGTGTCCTTTTTGGCGCTCGATCATCCCTGTAGCAAAAAGAGAACTCAACCGCATTGGTGCTAGTAAATTGACCTGCATCAACCGTTCCCATTTATCAGGGGGAACTTCGTCCATCCGACCAAATAATCCTATTCCCGCATTATTAATTAAAATATCAATGGGTATATCCAATGCTTTAACTAGATCATAGAGATTTAAGCAGCCTTCGCGGTCAGAAAGATCGCTCTCAATACAAGAAATTATTTTCCCTGTAGTTATTTCGCTGGTTATTTTAGAAGCTTGCTCATCTAGAGAATCTTGTTTGATATCGCTCAGGACTAAATGGCTGCCAGCTTGTAATAACTGGCGCGTAAGTTCCTGGCCAAAACCCCCTGTGGCACCAGTCAGGACTACTGTAGCGTGATTTAGTTCGGTCATCTGATTTGGTTGTATGATAACTCACTTATATTGACGTGCTTAATTCTAAGGTAAGACAGTTAGCTGTATATATTTTTTTTCGCGTAGAAGATTTAGAATGTAAAAAACAGTGAGGTGAGCGGGTTCGCAGCCAAATAAGAAGAGAGGAGAATTAAATCATGCCCACGAAACACTTTGATATTGCAATTGTCGGAGCTGGACTTTCTGGTATCGCAGCCGCTTACTATCTACAGCTCAAGTGTCCCAGCAAAAACTACATCATTCTGGAAGGTAGAGACTCAATGGGCGGAACTTGGGACTTCTTCCGTTATCCAGGCATCCGCTCCGATAGTGATATGTATACCCTGGGTTATAGCTTTAAGCCCTGGCCCAAAGCCAAATCTATTGCTGACGGGCCATCAATTTTGAAATATATTCAGGAAACAGCCTCCGAGAACGGCATTGACAAACACATTCGCTATAGTCTCCTGGTGAAGAAAGCTAGTTGGTCAAGCGATCGCGCTGTCTGGACAGTTGAAACTGAATGCAAGAAGACGGCTGAGACCCTTCTCTTTAGCTGCAACTTCCTTCTAATGTGTTCTGGGTATTACAGTTACAAAGAGGGTTATACACCTAAATTCAAAGGGATGGAGTCCTTCAAGGGGGAAATAGTTCATCCACAGGATTGGCCAGAAAACCTCAACTATCGCGATCAGAAAGTGGTTGTCATTGGCTCTGGGGCTACTGCAATTACCCTAATCCCGGAAATTGCAAAGGATGCAAAACACGTAGTAATGTTGCAGCGATCGCCTACTTATGTTGTCTCAAACTCTGAGTCTGATGTGCTTGCCAATCTCTTAAACAAGTTCATGCCCAAAAAGCTGGCTTATGCTATACTTCGTTGGAAGTATATCCAACGCCAACAATTACTTTACCGTGGTACGCGCACGAAACCTGAGAAGGTTAAGCAGAAACTGCTCGAGCTGGTCCGCAAAGAACTTGGAGATGACTACGATGTCGAGACTCATTTCACCCCACGCTACAACCCTTGGGACCAGCGCCTTTGTCTCGCACCGAACGGCGATTTATTTGAGGCAATCAAGTCAGGTAATGCCTCCGTCATCACTGATATAATTGAGACCTTCACTGAGAAGGGTATACTCCTGAAATCGGGCAAAGAGTTAGAAGCTGACCTCATTGTTACAGCGACAGGGCTAAACATGATTATACTCGGTGGCGTGCAATTCAGTGTAGACAACCAGGCAATTGAATTTCCGAAGACCTATACTTATAAGGGCATGATGTATTCGGATGTACCGAACCTGGTCTCGGTCTTTGGGTACATCAATGCTTCCTGGACTCTGCGTGCCGAACTCGTGGCGGAATATGTGTGTCGGTTGGTTAACTACATGGACAAGATGGGATTTCGTCAGTGTACGCCACGTTTGCGCGATCGAGATGGGAATATGCAAGGACGATCTTTAATCAAAGATTTTTCTTCTGGCTATATCCAGCGGGTGATGCACTTATTCCCGAAGCAGGGTGACTGCGAACCCTGGTTCTACCCGCAGAACTACCAGCGTGACAAGAAAATGATTCGTCATGGGGCACTTGAAGATGGTGCGTTGATATTTAGCAACAAGGAAACATAACTTTAACGCCCCTACAGAATTTATTTTTGTAATGGGGATGCGTGAGCAACTCTCCAAAAATATTGCGCCTTAAAAGGCGGGGTTGCACGACCCATATTATCAGGACTTACGCACCAAGCGCCATATATTGTAGGGGCGAATGGCATTTGCTAACGCAAAGCTCCGCTAACGCCCCCTACTGATAGCGTACTGTCTAAGAATTTGCGTAAGTCCTGATCTTATCTGGATAATTAGTTATTGTATGATGAGAGGAGTCAGGAGTCAGGAGTCAGAAAGGATGAGAGTTGGAGTGATCTGGGGATATTCCGGCATTTTATGTCTGCATTGAATGGAAGTAGAAAGTGCGATAACTGTATAACCGGATTTTATATTAGACCCATATTATTTTGATAAATCATATCATGTCCGGTAGCATCGGTCTTGTATAGCAAAGGTAAGGAAGAAGGAAGAAGGAAGAAGGAAGAAGAAAGAGGGAAGAGGGAAGAAGGCTACCCTCGCAAGAAAAAACCATCATTTCCTGTAGATATTCACCCTTGGGTTTACACAAACGATATAAACGGACATGATAT
>NZ_JAAHGU010000268.1:0-3135 GCF_010692685.1 Okeania sp. SIO2F5
GCTTCCACAAAGAGGCGGTTGTATGCATGCTGTTCTTCCTACAGTTCCTTCACGGCCTGGTAGTAAATGTTGAATGCGTTCCCATTGGTCGTCACGCAAACCATAACGTCTAGTCATTTAGAGCAGTTCTTAGCATATTATTCCTGTAGTTATTCTTCATAAGCATACTATACTTTTAATGTCAACCTCTTTAATTGATGACACGCCCTAGCTTTTTGGGCTTTTTGAGCTGAAAAGCTGGCACTTTTTTAGACCAAAAAACGCTAAAACCAATATCAGTCAATGCTTTAATATTTAATCAGCAAGTCCTAATTATTAATTATTAATTATTAATTATTCGGTAACAGGCAACAGTGGGAAAAACATTGCCTAGTGCTGCTACGTGGAAGTTAAAAGTCAAAAGAGGGTAAATGATCATTCTTCCCCTACACATGGCGTTTTAAAGGTTAATTTGCGTAAGTGCTGGTTATATTATACCAATTTTAAAAAAGAATGCTAGAAAAAAAAAGGCTGAGAATTATGCCTAAAAAGAACTTATCCAATCCTATAAGCTACTTATTTCCATTGTTTCTCCTTTTTTCATAATTTGTTTATTACTTCTTCCTTCTTCCTTCTTCCTTCTTCCTTTTCTTTACCACTTCCCCATACCTCCCCAAGCTGCCCCAGAAAAACAGCCAGCAATTGCACCCAAACCAGCCCCAAAAATCGTTGAAAGTATAATAGTAAAATCTTCATCAATTCGCATAATTCTAACTAAATCTATCGACCCAAATTGCGGTAAAATACCACCCAAAATCACCCCAATAATTACTCCTAAAAAACACCCCCAAATTCCACCTAAAAAAGCACCTCTAATCCCTGATAATTTATTTGATAAAGGTAAAGTTGGCGCTCCTAAAATTGGTCCTAAAACAGCACCACCGATAATGCCACCCATTGCACCTACACCTATTGCAGGAATCATACTACTTATGAATATTGATACTAACTCCAGCCAAGAATTACTATTCTCTTTCATACTTTCCTGAAACACAAAAACACCAGCTAAAATTGCCCCAATAACTGTTCCTAAAAAAGTACCCCAAATAGCACCTAAAAATAAACCACGTCTTCCCCAAACTCGTCCAGGTACAGGCAATGTTAAAGGTGGTTTAAAAGCACTCCAAAAACTACCCCAAATAGTACCTAGAAATCCTCCAAATAAAACTGCTTGCCCAAATAACTCCAGACGATTACTAATTCCATATATACTACCACTAATAGCAACTGCAATAAACCCTCCCCAAAATGCTCCAGTTAAACCTAAACTGCTACCAGATGATCCCAAAGGAATAATATATTGCCAAGCTAATGCGAAAAACCCCCCCCACAACATTCCCACGATCGTACCACCAAAAACTGCAAGGCTACCTTTTATTGTTCCTAATATTAAACCTGCTACTGCTGCTGCACACAATACTCCCCAAAGGCTACCCCACATAGCATCTTTAGCAATACCAGCAATACCATTTCCACCACCTGGTAAAGGAATTATTGGTAATGATGGCGGTTTAGTTTTAGTCAGAATAGGTGTTAATAAAGGTTGATATTGACCCATTTTTCTGTTAATAATAATTGGTTTTGGCGGTGCTGGTTTTCGGGGAGTAGTAGTAGTTTTTTGCGGCCTCAACGACAATAATTTTCGTTGTTTCGGTTGAACTGGTTGCAGATGTTTCTGATTTCGCACTGCTTCCCTTGATGGGAAAGGGTCGCGCCCTTTTAATTTTTTGGTACGATCGCACCACGGACAAGATTTTAAATGATTACCATATAAATGTTGATGATTTTTTTGACAAATTATCAAATTATCTTCTGCTTCTCGTAGTGCCTGCAACCAAATTTTAGTGTCTGGGCGCTCCGTAGGATGTTTGTGCCCTTTTTCAAAACAATCAATAAATAATTGTTGTATGCTGGGATGCAAAATCTTAAAATCTGGCGCAAGTGGGGTTGGGCGATAGGGAACTCGCTTTTTACTGTAGGGAAAATGACCTGCTTGAATTCGAGCTTCAAGACTTGGTGGTTCACCTCTACCTTGATAAACTCCGGCAAAGGGGTGAGTTCCCTCCATCAACACCTGAAATATTAATACTGCCACCCCAAATAAATCATGTTCTGGTAGGCGATCGACTTCCCGGAAACTTTGACCTTGTAATTCTGGGGGAGTAAATTCTGGTTTTCCCACTGGGCAACGATAAACTTCTAGAGTGTAGGGGTCGCGCACTTGAAATGAGTCTGTATCAACTAGGGTTACTAAAGCAGTATCTGTCACTAGCATATTTGACTCATTGATATCGCCGACTGCATATCCACTTTTGTGTAGAGCATTAACTGCTGCGACTAAATTACGAGCTGTGCGGTGAAGATAACGATAGTTGAAGAGGGGTTTTTGTTCCCTACGGTTTCTAGGATTATAGAATATATGTATCGGTTCCGCTCTAAAAACACGAGGCATGAGAAAACCAATGATTTGCTGTTTACTGTTGAGGGTGTGTAGTAGGTCTACAGGCCATGCGATCGCTGAATGTCCGGCTGCTATTGGTGCGTCTGGTGGGTGAGAGAACATCACTGTTAGTTTATCGGCATCTTCATCTGTGGGTTTGTGGTAAATTTTGGCCACTAAGGATGGGTCTTGTAGCACAGGATAGATACGACCTTCTCCACCCCCACCAATCAAGTTTTGGGTGTCTAATGTGACGATTTGTCCACTAAACTGACGTTGCAACTGCATGGGTATTTTCGTTTACCCTAAGATTGTTTTTTCGTTTACAGTATAGCTTGAAATTTTTAATTAGGGAATAGGGAACAGGGAACAGGGAACAGGGAACAGGGAACAGGGAACAGGGGGAATAAAAAACCGATAATATAAGCTTTTAGCTATTGGACAGTTATTGTAATTTGTACATAAGCCAGCGCACATTGCTATATATAGCAATGAGCGCTGGCATCTTTACATGTTACATAGATATTTGCAATGTAATATAAAAGTAACTGTATGAGCTGTATTTTTCATAAATTAGGCGATCGCTAAACCTTAAAGTTTTAAGGATGTCTGTAATGGTATTGATAATTTACAGTTTATAGCTTGAAATTGTTTAC
>NZ_JAAHGU010000269.1:0-3090 GCF_010692685.1 Okeania sp. SIO2F5
GTAAACAATTTCAAGCTATAAACTGTAAATTATCAATACCATTACAGACATCCTTAAAACTTTAAGGTTTAGCGATCGCCTAATTTATGAAAAATACAGCTCATACAGTTACTTTTATATTACATTGCAAATATCTATGTAACATGTAAAGATGCCAGCGCTCATTGCTATACAACCTCAGCAGAAGCATTGCTCATTGGTGCATCTGACGAACAACAATTAGGTTATGCTTTATCTGAAAAACGAGTCATTTTTACTTTTGATGATGATTTTCTCAGTTTAGCTGCCACAGGTATCGAACATTCTGGGATTATTTATACTCGTCAACAACGTCAGTCAATAGGAAAGATTATTAGCGATCTAGTCTTAATTTGGGAATGTTTAGAACCTGAATATATGTACAAAAAGATTGAGTTTTTGTAGCTCATAGTAAATTCAGCGATCGCTCATAAATACCTGCATCATCCAATGATAGTTTTCTATTGAGCATTTAGCACCTCAGTCATCAAATTATTTAAATTATTTGCTAAAATCAAACAACTCAAATGTCACAATCAAATTATTATGGTAAACCACAAGCAATTACTCAACCTACCATCAAGTGACGAATTACCTGATTCAGACGACAAACCCGTTGATCGCGAAATACAAATTCTAATTCCTAACCTGCTAATGTTAATTTTAAATCAGTTATGGGGCGATCGCTATGATTGGTTTTTTGGCGTAAATATGGGAATTTTCCACACCACCGGTTCAAGTCCTAGAGTTGCTATAGTTCCTGATGCTTTGCTCAGTCTGGGGGTTCCACGACTCAAAAATAATAAATTGCGATCCTCCTATGTTCTTTGGGAGGAAAATTATGTTGTTCCAATACGAATATTGGAAATTGTTTCTAAAACTTATGGGGGTGAATACAATGAAAAAATGATTGATTACGCTCGGTTGGGAGTATTGTATTATGTCATCTATAACCCAGATTATACCAAGCGAGACAAACACGAACAATTTGAAGTGTATTACTTGGTAGATGGAGCATACCAACGTTTAAAAGGAAATCCTGTGTGGATGCCAGAAATTGGTCTGGGGATAGGAACTGAAGTTGGTAATCATTACCGTTCCGAACAAGAGTGGTTGTATTGGTATGACTCTGAAGGGAACAGGTTTATGACCCCAGAAGAGGAAGCACTTCAGGAACGACAAAGAGCTGAACGACTTGAACAAATGTTGCGTTCCCTTGGTGTTGATCCAGAACAGTTGTAGCTATATCTTAAGTCATATCATGTCCAGCAGCATCGGTATTTTCAATAATTGATAATTGATAATTAGGGCTTGCTGAATAAAATTGTAATCAATGTCTTTCAACAATTAATAATGAATAATTACCTCTCCTTGAAAACGGATAGGATTGACTAATAATGAAAAATTTTTTTTATTATCCCCTTAAAAGGGGAGGCTTTAAACCACAATTTTTTGGAAAAGGTTTCTAGGGTTTTTTATTTTGAAAAAGTGCAAGGTTTTTGGCTGTTGTCGCCTCAAAATGCTAGTACTTTTCCCCTGACTATCAGAAAATTTGGCCGTAGTAGATAGTCTAAACTTTTGCCTCACAGGAGTGCGCTACCAGGTGCAACTAGCCTCCGGAGGAGGAGCTGCGCTAACGTCGTCGCGGGGTCGCACCGCTGTTGCCTGTTCCCTGTTGCCTATCATCACCATTAGACTTTTTCAGCAAACCCTAATTACCTCTCCCTAATTATCAATTATCAATTATCCATTATCCATTATTGAAACCCTACTACTGCTAATTAAACCAAACTCTGAGCTGGTTTATAACTTTGAATGGCTTTCATATATTGCGCCCTTTCAAATTTACTCTCATCAGGACAATTAATTTGACTCATACTACCGCGCATCTGTGCTATTGATTCATATTCATGTTCTTCCATCCAATGAATCATTTCATTTTCGATAACTTGAATATGATTAATTCCGTGACGCAATAAAGTACCTACTAGCTGAGTTACATTCGCACCTGCCATCATCATTTTAATCACATCTTGCCCTTTTTGTACGCCGCTAGTTGCTGCAAAATCAACCTCTAATCTACCGTACAAAATAGCTATCCAACGCATAGGTAAACGCATTGCTTGTGGGGTACTTAATAATACATTAGTTGTTACTTCTAGCTCTTCAATATTAATATCTGGTTGATAGAAACGGTTAAACAAAACTAATCCATTTACCCCTGCTTCTACCAACTTTTTCGACATATTTGCCATGTTACTAAAGAAGGGGCTAAGTTTAATAGAAACCGGAATATTTACCTCAGATTTAACAGCTTGCAGAATACTAATATAATTATGTTCTACTTGTTCCCCAGTCATATCCATATTAGTAGGAATATTGTAGATATTTAACTCCAAAGCATCTGCACCAGCAGTCTCTAATTCTTTAGCATAATGAGTCCAACCACCAATAGTTGAACCATTTAAACTGGCAATAATTGGCATATTTACCATTTTTTTGGCCTGACTAATATGCTTTAAATATTCCGAAGCACCGACATGAAAGACTTCTGGTTCGGGAAAATAAGTTAGAGCTTCTGGAAAACTTTCTGTGCCGTATTCTAAATGATGTTGTAATTCCAAACGTTCTTCACGAAGTTGTTCTTCAAATAAAGAATGTAAAACTACTGCAGCAGCACCAGCATCTTCCATCCGTTTGAGATTATCTAAGTCTTCGGTTAAAGGTGCAGCAGCTCCTACAACTAATGGGGAACGTAATTGTAATCCTAAATAATTTGTCGTAATATCCATAATGTTTAATTCAAAATTCAAAAGTCAAAAGTCAAAAGAGAAAAAGGCGTAGAAGGCGTAGGTTGGGTTGAGGAAACCCGTTAGCGCAGCTCATCCGTAGGATAAATCCAACAAACACCTATTTGGTATCGAGCTGCTTACAAATTCTAGCCTATAAATTGTAAGGTGCTGTGAGGAAAAAGCCAGATCTTTGCGAATCCCAACACCGAAAAAAATAGACCAAAAAAGATTACTAATGCTCCAGCAATACGGTTCAAAACAACCAAATATATTTGGTTTA
>NZ_JAAHGU010000027.1:0-65838 GCF_010692685.1 Okeania sp. SIO2F5
CTACATATTCTCCTACGCTATGCCCCATGAGTATATCTGGTTTGATGCCCCATGACTGCCATAGTTGACACAGAGCGTATTCTATGGCAAATAAGGCTGGTTGAGTGTAGGCTGTTTGGTTGATTAAGTCAATGTTTTGTGTTGTTTGTGTATCTGGATAAATTACGGAAAGTAAGGGATGTTCTAGATAGGGTTGCAAGAGCTGGGAACATTGGTCAACTGTGTGGCGAAATAGTGGCTGAGTTTGATATAACTCTTTTCCCATATTCAGATATTGGCAACCTTGTCCTGTAAATAGGAACGCTTTTTTGGGTTGACTATTGTTGTCATAAACTTTATTAGTGTATAATCCTGCTACTTTTGCTGCTTTTTGGTAGTGAGCTAGTTTTGAGACTAACTCCTCTAAGTTGGAAGCAAGAATAGCAAGTCGATGGTGAAAATGGAATCGTCCACTATTTGCTGTGTAACATATATCTTCTAGTTTTAATTCTGAATGAATTTGCAGATGATTTTGATAACAACTGACTAATTCTGTTAAAGCTTTTTCTGTTTTTGCCGAGAGGGTTAACAAATGTTTTGGTCTCTCACTCTTAATTCTTAATTGTTGTTCTAATCCTCCTTGATTAAGGATAGGGGGGTGCATCTCGTCTTGAACAGGGGCTTCTTCTAAGATTAAATGAGCATTAGTTCCACTTGCACCAAAGGAGTTAATTCCCGCAATTCTTGTACCATCTTTAACTTGCCAAGAAGTTAATTCAGTGGGTACAACTAGAGGAAAATCTTTCCAGTTAAACTTAGGAGTTGGATTTTTAAAATGTAGATGAGGAGCTATTTGTTGATGTTGCAATTGAAGTATTGCTTTGATTACTCCTGCTATTCCAGCGGCTGAACTCAAATGACCGATATTAGTTTTTACCGACCCAATCATTAATGGTTTTTTCTTAGTTCTTTCTGCTCCAAATACCTCTGCCAAAGAATTTAGTTCAATAGGATCTCCCAAAGCTGTTCCTGTGCCATGGGTCTCTATATAACTTACTTGAGAAGGTTCTATTTTTGCTGCTTTTAGAGCTTGATGTATTAACTGTTTCTGAGAATTCCCATTAGGAACTGTAAAACCACTACTTGGTCCATCTTGATTCACAACTGAACCTCGAATTAGTGCCAAGATACGATCTCCTGATTCTAAAGCATCTGATAAACGTTTGAGAACTAATACACCACAGCCTTCACCCCAGGTAGTGCCATTAGCTGCTGCATCAAAAGTTTTACAGTAACCATCTGGTGAAAGCATTTTCGCTTTGGAAGCAACTATCATACTATCTGGCAATAACATTAGATTGACACCCCCTGCTAAAGCCATCTGACATTCTTGTTGTCGTAGGCTTTGGCAAGCTTGATGAATAGTTACTAAAGAAGAGGAGCAGGCTGAATCTATAGTCATAGAAGGACCAGTAAATCCTAAAATATAAGAAATACGGCCTGCAGCAAGATTTAAGAAAGATCCCCCTAACAGATAAGGTTCTATACTACTATCATATTTTGCGCGATGGGTAATAAGCGCATAATCATAAGCGGTGATCCCAACAAAAACCCCTGTAGGACTTCCCTCCGATCTTTGAGGGATTTGTCCAGCATTTTCGAGAGCTTGCCAACAAACTTCTAAAAATAAACGATGTTGGGGATCTATGGCGATCGCTTCGCGAGGTGAAATTCCAAAAAAAGCTGGGTCGAATTGACTTACATCGAAATCATCTAAAAAACCACCTCGATGAGTATACATTTTTCCTGGGATTTCTGGATTAGGATCGTAGTAAGCATCGACGTCCCACCTCTGAGGAGGAATTTCTGTGATTGCATCCACTCCTTTAGACAAAAGTTGCCAAAATTTTTCAGGGTCATTAGCACCACCTGGAAAACGACATGCCATCCCAACTATAGCAATCGGTTCTGTTTTGGCTCGCTCAATTGCTTCTAGTTTTGTTACTGCTTTATTAAGAGCTATAAATACTCGCTTAGAATCAGCTAGGTGATTTTCTTTTTCTTCCATGTTTTCTATTTTAATTGTCTTCCAACAAAGTTTCTAACTTAGTAAGTTTTGTTGCGATTGAGAGTTGGATACTTTCTTCAGATAACTCTTCTACCTCTGACAATTCTTGAATTTTATTTGATTCAGCCTTGGAAAATTCAGAGCGTTCAATGTTTTCTAATTCCCATCCCAGTATACTTGAGGCAATGTGATCGGCTAGACTAATAACGTTAGAAAAATTAAAAATTAAAGTCGTAGGTAAAGAGCAATTCAGGCTATCTTCTAGTCGATTTTTGAGTTCAACTGCCATTAGAGAGTCCATACCCATTTCAAAAAAACCTTGCTCTAAACTTGGCAATTGATCTATTTTTAATCCTAATATTTTTCCTATTTCTTTTTGAAGATATGTGATTAATAGATTTCTGCGTTCAGTTTTAGGAGCAGTCTCCATTTTTTTAATAATTTCGAGCTTTTGCTTGGAAGTTGAACGTTTTGTTTCAACTTGTTTGACATTAATTTCTTCTAGAAGTAATCGCTGTCTTCCTGTACTATAAAGTTGTTTGAATAAATCCCAATTAACATTAACTACAGTTGTTTGGACACTATGACTGTTCCATAGTAATTCTAAAGCAGCTATTCCTTGTTGAGGGGATAAAGACTCTATACCTTTTTCTTTTAATTCTCTCAAAAATTCTTCTGATGCCATACCACCTCCAGACCATGGTCCCCAATTAACAGTAAAACTTGGTAATCCCTGAGCTTGTCGATAAGAAGATAACACATCTAAAAAATGATTGCCTGCACTATAGTGAGCTTGACCAACTGCTCCCCAAACAGAGGCAATGGAAGAAAAGCTGACAAAAAAATCTAACTCTCGATCTTTAGTAATTTGATGAAGTATCCATCCACCAATAATTTTGGGACTCATTACTGCTAATAACTGTTCTACTTGCATCCGTTCGATCCGTTCACTTCTTTGTTTTCCTGCTGCATGAATAATTCCTTTTAAGGGAAACATATAACTATCTATTTTGTCAAGTACTTTCAACATTTCTTCCGGATTGCATACATCAGCTTGAACTGTAACAACTTCAGCTCCTAGCTGTTTCAAATCACTTAGATATTTTTGTTTGTCCTCCGAGAGAGACGATCTACTTATCAAAACCAAATATTTTGCTCCTTTGGATACCATCCACTTAGCTACATGTAATCCTAAAGCACCAAGTCCTCCAGTAATAAGATAGGTAGCATTAGAAGAAAATGATATTGGAGCAGATAATTTAGGACATTGCTTGAATAAACGAGCTACATAAATCTGTTTTTCTCGTAAAGCTAGATGATCTTCTATTTGATTACTCGTCAAAATTTCTACAAGTGTTTCTATTTCATTTTGCGAACCTTGCAAATCTAAATCTATTAATCCTCCCCATAATTGTGGATGTTCGAGAGATATTACTCGACCTAAACCCCACAAAGGTGATGTTGCAACTGTTAGTTCTTCAATTTTAGATAATACAGGCTGAGATCCCCTTGTAACTATCCACAATTGAGGGGAACTGGATATGGAAATTTTAACCAAACTCTGTAACAGGTACAGTAAGCTACCACATCCCCATATTTGTACTTGCTCTAACTGAGAAATGCTTAAATTTTCCGAAGTAGGAGCATCTAAACTCCACAAATGAATGACTCTCTGGCAAGATAATTGCTTTGAGGTTATTATTTCCTGACAAAGTTTTTCAAACTCATCAAAATTACATGGATTTAGTAGATAGGTTCCACTTTCAGGATTTTTGAAACTTTTTCCACGATAAACTAAAGTACATTTATGTCCTTGTTCTTTCAGTTTTGTTGCTAGTTTTTTCCCTACTCCTGTAGAATCAGCAAAAATTAACCAATGGCTCAGTTGAATAGCAGAATTATCTTCGTTAGGTATTAAGGGTTGCCAAAGTAATTGATAAAAATAATCTTTAACTTGATTTTCGATAATTTCTTTTTGATGGGTTTTTGCTATTAATTCTAACAACTTTGGGATAAATTTGGACTCAATTTCTGATAGTTCATTCTTCTCTTTTAAATGCTGCGTTAAATACTCCACATTTCCATCAATAAGCATTTGATTGATCCTGGTTTCAATGGAAGTAATAAAACTTGAATCTTTCCTGATATTTCCTTGTTTTTCTTTCTCTAATAATTCTGTTTCTTTCGGTAAAAATCTGATTGGTAATTTTACTTGATACTGTGGATATTTTTGATAAAATTCATACCAATTTATCGGCATTCCTAGAACATATAATTGAGATAAACTTTGCAACATTATTTGCCAGTTTGAATATTGTTCTCGAAGGCTAGAAAGCCAAATTCCTGCTTCTTCTCCCAGATGAGATCTCCCCATTGACAAAGTAACTGCTTTTGGACCAATTTCTAAAAAGATTTTACAACCCTGTTTATATGCAGTTTCTATAGCAGTAGAAAATTTTACAGGTTCTCCCCATACCTTCCTCCAGTATGTAGAATCTACCTCTTCATTCAGTAATTCACCTGAGATAGCTGAAACAAAAGGAATTTTTGAACTAGAGTAATTTACACCTTGGTGAATTTGATCGACAAGTCCTAGTATCGGTTTAATTCTGTCAGTATGATATCCTTCGGCAAAAGGGAGTTCTTTTACTAATACACCCTCTTTTCTAAGCTTTTCAGCTACTAATTGAATTGTTTGAGGATCGCCGACTACAGTATTGCGATAACCACCATAAGAAATAATTTTAATTTCTTGAATGTAGGGTTCAATTGTTTCTTCAACATATTTTTCACTGGCTATAATACCAATAGCTTGACAATTTCTTTCTAATTTACTATCCCAAAGCTTTCCAATAGAAACTAATAATTTTAAGCCTTCTTCTAAATTAAATATTTCTGCAATTAATGCTGCCGAGTACTCTCCAAAACTATGACCCATTACTAAGCTTGGCTCTACTCCCCAAGACTTCCACAATTCGCTTAAAGCATATTGAATTGCAAACAACATTGGTAATCTGTAAATATGTTTTATTTCTGACAAATTATCAACTTTGTTTGAGTACAATAATTCCAGTAAAGACTGACCTGTATAATCACTAATAATTTTATGGCATTGGTCAATTGATTGACGGAATTTTGGTTGAGTTTCATATAGTTCTTTGCCCATATTTGGGTAAAAAGTACTGTAGGGGCTAAAAATAAAACCTACCTTCAAAAAATCACTATTTTTAATCCGGTCATTCCAAAGATTTTCTACATCTTTTCCAGCTACAAAATCTGTGAGTTTTGCAAGTACTTCTAAAGTAGATTGTGCTATAACTGCCAAACGATATTCTGACAATGATTGCTTAGTATTCACTAAGAAACAAAGCTCTGATAATTTAACTTCTGGATGTTGTTCTATACTAAGTATAGTATTTTTAGCTAAATGTAATAATTCCTGTTGACTAGAAGCAGACAAGCAAAAAATTTGAAGAGGAAAATCTATTTTTGGTACTGAATAAACATTACACGATGACTCAAATTGATGATTTTTGGTTTGTGCTGTTTCTATCCAGTAACGTTCTCGTTGGAATGGATAAGTAGGCAATTCTACTTTCTGACAAGCATAATCTTGGTCAAACCCTAACCAATCTATTTTCGCACCCCGTACATACAACTGCCCTAAACTTAATAGTATTTGTTGCCACTCATCCACTCCCGGTCGTAATGATGGTAACCATTCTCCTTCACTCTCTGGCAAACATTGCCTTCCCATGCCTAATAAGATTGGTTTCGGTCCGATTTCTAGAAATATTTTATATCCTTGCTGATGAAGAGTTTTCATACTTTGGGCAAATCTTACTGGTTCTCGTACATGACGAGTCCAATATTCAGGAATAGTTATTTCCGCACCTACTTTTTCACCAGTCACATTTGATATTAGTGGTATTTTAGGTTGACTATAGGTTACTTCTTTAGCTACTGCTGCAAATTCTGCCAACATTGGTTCCATTAATGGTGAATGAAAAGCATGAGAAACTTGTAGATGCTTGGTTTTCACCCCCACTGCTTTGAGCTGTCGGCAAATATTGGCGATCGCTCCACTCTCACCTGAAATTACTATACTTTTTGGTCCATTTATCGCTGCTATTGTCACTTGGGAACTATATTCGCCTACGGCCTCTGTCACTTGAGATTCTGATGCCATAACAGATACCATCTCACCACCGGAGGGTAACTTTTGCATTAACCTGCCCCGCATAGCGATTAGTTTGAGACCATCTTCTAAACTGAAAACTCCTGCAACGCAAGCTGCTACATATTCTCCTACGCTGTGGCCCGTGACCACATTGGGTTTAATTCCCCATGATTCCCATAACTTGAACAAAGAGTATTCAATAGCAAACAGAGCTGGTTGAGTATAAGCAGTTTGATCTATTAAAGATGAACTTGAATTTTCAGCATCTTGATGATATAGAATTTCTAAGAGCGGATGTTCTAGATACGAACTTAGAATTTGGTTACATTCCTCTAAAGCTTGACGGAAAGTTGGCTGAGTTTCATATAGTTGTCTTCCCATATCAACGTACTGCGAACCTTGACCTGTAAACAGGAACGCTAATTTGGGAGAACTACTCTCACTTGATAGTTTTCCTGAAAATACTCCAATGATTTCCTGCCCTGCTTTGTGTTCCAGAAGTTTTTGCGTTAGTTCTTGTAGGTTAGTAGCAATAACCCCTAGTCGATGATTAAAATGAGCGCGTCCAGTGTTGGCTGTATAACATACATCTGCCAGTTCTAATTCTCTATTAGTTTCCAGATAATTTTGATAATGACTCACTAACTCATCCAAAGCTTTTTCTGTTTTTGCTGAGAGAGTTAACAAATGAGGTTGCTCCTCTAACTGTTGCGTTTTAACTTGAGTTGGTACTTCCTCAAGAATAACGTGAGCATTTGTGCCACTGAAACCAAAAGAACTTACCGCTCCTACACAACTTTCATCTCCATCATATTTTTCCCATACCTTACCCTCCATCGGAATCATACCAGGAATCCCTGCTAAACTCATATAAGGATTCAGCTCCCTCAAATGTAGATGAGGTGGTATATACTTATTTTGCAGTGACAACACCACCTTGATTAACCCGGCAATACCCGCTGCCGCTTCAGTATGACCAATATTTGTCTTTACTGAACCGATCGTTAAAGGGCGTTCCGAACCACGATTGTTTCCATACACTACTTCCAGAGCCTTAATTTCTACTGGGTCCCCCAAAGAAGTACCCGTACCATGAGCTTCTACATAAGACACTTGATTAGCTGATATTCCTGCTACAGACAAGGCTTTCCCAATCACCGCTTCTTGAGCTGATTGATTTGGTGCAGTCATTCCATTGCTAGCACCATCCTGATTAATTGCTGTACCCCTAACCACTGCTAAAATTGGGTCTCTATCTGCTATGGCCTGTTTCAATGACTTGAGAACTACAACTCCACACCCTTCACTCCGTACATAACCATTTGCAGAAGCATCAAAGGTTTTACAACGTCCATCTGGCGATAACATCCCTGCTTGAGAGAAACTAATACTCAACTCAGGAGACAACAATAAATTCACCCCTGATGCCAAAGCTAATTCACATTCACCATTGCGTATACTTTGACAAGCTAAATGAACAGCACTTAGAGATGATGAACAGGCCGTATCTACTGTTATAGCTGGACCATTTAATTTCAAAAAGTAGGATAATCTTCCCGCACCTATAGCAGTAGAACTACCTGTAGCAAAATAGATGTTTAAATCTTGCTCCTGATTATGTTTGTACTGTAGCTGTTCATAATCATGAAAACCTATACCTACAAATACTCCTGTTTCTGTTCCCGAAAGAGATTTTGGATTAATCCCTGCATTTTCTAATGCCTTCCAGTTTTCTTCTAGTAATATACGTTGTTGTGGATCTATATATTTAGCTTCACGGGGCGAAATATGGAAAAAATCTGCATCAAATTTGTCAACTTCGGAAATGAAGCCTCCATAACGACTGGATATTTTTCCTGGTTGATTTTTATCGGAGTTGTAATATTTTTCAATATCCCAACGAGTTGAAGGTACTTCCGTAATTGCATCAATCCCATCACGCAGCAATGACCAATACTTTTGGGGGCTATCAGCATCTCCAGGAAACCGACAAGCCATTCCTATAATTGCTATCCCATTTTCTAATTGAGCTGCCGAAAAACCTGAATCAGTTTTTTCGGCTTTTGACTCTAGTTGTGCGATTTTTGGCAAGAACTCAGAAATATTCTTTTGTTTAGTTGGTGTTTCTCCTTTAAAATAACTAGCGATCGCCTTTGGAGTTCCATATTTAAAGAAGAAGTTCGGCTCGATTTTTACTTCCAGTTTTTTCTCCAATAAATATTTCAGTTCTAACAGTTCCAAAGATTCGATTCCCATCTCCATCAGTGGGCGATCTGAATCAAAAGAGCGTTTCTTATTCATTACTGTCCGAACACAACCAGCCACAACTTCATCTACATCTACATCTATTTCTACTTTTTCCTGCTGATTTTTTTCAACTCCTACACCATCAAAACGTTGACGATTATGGATATCGTATTCTATCAGAACACCATAACCTTTGTTCTCTATATCCTTGGGCCTATAACCAGGAAGAACTTTTTGAATTTTTGCCCCATGTATCTGATGAAAGCGCAATATCTGGTCTACCAGTAGCCCTGAATCATTTTTTTTGTGGATATATTCTGTCATTGGCATTGGGGAATAGTCTGGATAATTACGACAACGAGTTACTCCCACAACCCTTTCCACACCACCCATCACAGCACAATACTGAAGCATCCATTCCAGTAATTGGTCCCCTAACCCTTGGTTTTGCAACTCTGGCAAAATATTCGTAGCTAGTAATTGTATCACTACTCCTGATTCAGTATGTAATGATGGCACTTCTACAAAGGTTCTATTCTCCAAAACTTCTGTCCGTTCGATCCTTTGGGAATAGATAGCTCCAACAATCTTATCCTCAAGCTCCAAAACAAACTGCCCTTGTGGAAAATTCAAAATCCGCCTCTGAATTTCTTCACTGTCAACCCGGAGATTTTCTGACCAACACAATTCCTCTAGTACTATTAGATCTGGTAAATCCTTAATTGTAGGATGGCGCAACTTGTAAGGCTTTTTCTCAAAACAATTTAAGGTGATACGACTAAATGGAAAATTCTGAGGATATCGTTTCGAGAACTCCCACTTGGGGAATAAACCTACTTCAGCAGCACAACTGAGAAACACTTCAGCTTCTACCAAATGTTGACTTGAGAAAGCTTGTAAAGCATCAAAATGCAGGTTATTACTACTGTCTAAAAATTTGTTTACTACTTCTGGTTCTAAACAATGAACTTCCAGAATCATCATCCCATGTTTAGTAACCACAGAAGACCATCTTTCCAGATGTTCTACCAAGCTTTGTATCATAATCTGGGCCGGAATTAAACCGCCGTCTGAATCTACATAAACCCCTGAGTAAGAAAGTTTGCCCCGCCTTTTTGCTGCTTCTAAATTTTTGGGAGGAATAAATGGACGATCGTGGTCTAAAAAGGAGCGAATGTGGAGAATTTTTTCTGGATCGTCAATTCCCTGAGTTCTTAAGTTGGATATCATTTGTTGTGGGTTTCCAATATCCCCCTTCATTAGCAAGTTAGGAATATCTGCTAAAGTTAATGCAGATTCTTGCAACGATGCTTGGTTATAATCTACTCCTATCATCTGCACTGGATATTTGTCTAGCACTTTTCCTCTAGCAGATTTTGTACTAATTACTTGATAAACCCGTTTGAGTAGTGTGCCATCGCCACAACCCATGTCTACAATATAGTTTGGTTGTTCGTAATAGGGTAATTGATTAAAAATACTCAGAATTAATTCGTCTACATCAGCAAAAAACTTCTGGTGTTGAAAACCACTGCTCATTACGTTCAATTTTCGATCAATGTGACTTTCACTTCCTTGTTCGTCTCTACAAAATACTGTTTGACTTTTTCCAAATAATACGTCTGAAATCTGCAACAACATGGGAGTATAGGAAGCGGTAACTCCCGTAATTAGTATTCTCTCTACTATAAATTTACCCAGGGCTGTTAAGTATAATTTATTTTCATCGTCCGTTGATTTTTCATTTTGTTTGTGGACAATGACAGAACTTTTCTCTGCCCATCCTTTCGCTATAAACCATGTTGATAATTCTTTTCGTATTTGAGGACTTACACTAGAGAATAAGGGCTTTTTTTCCTGGTCTACTGCTAATAATTTATGCTTGTGAAGTGCTAGCATTATTGGTATTATTAGAGCCCCATCTAAGAAATCTGCAATTGTTTGATCATTAATATGCCACTGCTGTTGAGAAAGCTCTATCCAATTTTTGAGGACATCAGGCTTTTCTTTTCCTCGTAAGTATGATTCTATGGGTAGGTTGTATAGCTCTAATATTTCTTCAGGAATGGACAAGTACCCTTGAGAATTGTCTGTGAGGGAGTATTCTCCAAGTTCATTTTTTGATAGCCAACCTAGGGATTGCATCATTCTTAATGCTACTTGCAGATGACCTGTGTTTGCTCTTAGGGTTTTAGCTATTTGCTGGTGGGTTATTTTTTTTTGTTTGATTAATTCAAATAATCCCTTTTCTCTACAGGCTAAAATTACAGGAATAGAAACAAAGCCGTGTTCGTAACGATTAATTAACTCTAACATTTTATCTTAATTGATTCTCATCCTTTCTTCTTAATTTGGTAGATTTTTGATAATCTTCTTTTATTTAAGTTTATAACTATAACTTGTAATCAGGAATTTTGGCAAGATAATTTTTGTTTGAAGTTTAGACTAAATAGTTAAATATATAGAACCCATTTGGTGCCTATTGGGAAATAAAAGTATTCTCAGGATTTAGACAAAGACACTACATACTCAAAACCATAGTTACTTTTTTTTATTTATTTTTCCGATAGCAAATACTATCGGAAAATGTGGTATCCAACCTTGAAACTGGAGCAATTGCTCTGTTCCATCACAGTCTTGTACTGCCTGTCTCAACAGCTTCCAAAACTTGTCCGAGTCAGCAAGGCTGACCACAAAACTGAATCTGCTTGAAATTGGAATGAAACTGCATACGCTTCAAGATCGAAAAACCACCGCCAAGCTTGATATTCATATTCCACCAGCTTCTCACCACTAGCAACCCTAGCTGTTCTATAATCTAATTCTTCAACATCATTTAAATCATAGGCATTACCTTGAAGAAACATTTCTGGTGGCTGGCCTTGAGCATTCAAAGCTGTAGGATTGGCATAAAGTTTTTTCTGAGTTGTGATCGCATTGATATATGTGGGTAAATCGGAATCTTCAAGTAATTGCAAGGTTATCAAGGGTTCAGGAACATTGATTAGCAATTCTGAACTTTCTGATGGTTCTTGTGGTGGTAGTGGTTCACTACTACGGCCACTTAAACTAAGTGAATTTTGGCTTGGTATATATGGTTATCTTTGGGGAATTGCCTGGGACTATTTAGTTGATATTGTTCAACAGATAATTAACCTTAATCCTCACAAAAAGTCTCATTATCAAAGGGGATTAAAAGCTCTGTCAATGTTAGATAATATTTAATTATTTGCCCGAAACGTTTTACTATTCATCTGATTATTAACAAATTTTAACAGGACTTACATAAATTTTCTAGGATTCATCTAATTGAACAATGAATCAACGTAATTGGTAATGTGGGTTCGCGTTGGCGGAGCAAGTGCGGCAGCTATATCGCGAACCCACATCACTACTAAGAATAATTATTATTCTCATAAAAACCGTCAAATTTAGGCAGAGTGGATATCCTTTAAATCCTGACATACAATAGTTTTGAAGGGCTTGTCACCCCGTGAGCGATGCGATACTTATTTCTGAAATTTGTTGGTAGTTAAATTTTCTTGGCTGAGGGTAAAGCTGATTTTTCTGGATTTTTTTCTACTATATATGAGCGCACCTTTTCCATTATGCTTATCATATCTTGTCAAGTATTGTATGTCAAGGTAGAGCTTCCGTTTTTTAAGATTTTTTTGATAAGGCTTTTAAGCAATGTGCCCATTAAAAAATAAACTTAGTTGCTGAGAAGTGGTAATTATTTTCGACTAGCTAATAGAAGGCAATAAAATTGGTTGGCCTCCTCATATTTATTAGTTAAAACTAGGGCAAAAAGATTCAAGATAACCAGAGGATAAAAAAACAGTCTTATTCTTTTTTTCTTCATTCCGTCTAATATGTATTCAAAATCCCTGCCGTGGCTTCCTTCTTTCTGCCAATATACTATTGACATTCTGGAAGATAATATTTAAAATGCAAAAGATTCAAAACTTGTATATTTGCTAATTATCTGCTAATTCTGACTCTATCTAAATTAAAATTAATTATAAATTATGAGAATATATCTATATATTCTATCAGGAATTACATCAGCATTAATCGGCTGGAGTATAGGGCAATTTATCCTCAGCGATTTAGGCTGGTTACAAAAGTTTCCTGAATTAACATTATTTCCTTGCGTGGCAATTTCTCTAGCAGTTGGTATAGTTGCAACAGATATATTTTTAAGTAATCCAACTCGATTTAAACGCAACTTCAACAGAGGTATAATACCACTGAGTATTGCTGCAGGATTAGGATTATTAATCGGTCTTACTTCTGGAGGATTAGTACAAATATTACTCAATCCACAACTACGAGATAAAGTCATAACTGTACCCGATAAATTTGTCAGAATAGTCGGGTGGATTTTAATTGGTGGAGCAGTGGGTTTAGCTGAAGGTTTGACTTGGCGCTGGCGTAGTATAGAAGCAGGAGATAAACGGCGTTTCTTGCAGCGACTTACCATTAGTTTAACTACCAGTATTTTGACAGCTTTAGTTGCAGCAATTATCTTTGAATGGATACGACAAAAAATGGATGGAATGCCCACAGCATTACAAGCTTGGGAAGACACAATAGGTTTTTCTTTATTAGGGAGTTTATTAGGTTTCGTCTTGAGTTTTTCTACCTCTCCTAGTCATCTAGTTGCCCTCAGAGCTGGAGCTGGTTTTGAATATATTGAAAATGTCAATTTTCATCAGTCTGAAACACCAGGGAATTATCCCCATATTCAGAAAGAATTATCACCCAGAATTAAATTTGTGAGTAATGATTTGACCGATAAAATTGAGGAAGGATTATCAATTCAATTACCTGCAAGAGGTAAAATTAAAATTGGTTCAGCTCAGTTGAAAATTATGGGCAGTCAACAATTTGGTGTAGATATTTGTATCCCTGGTTTGCCACTGCATATTGCTGACTTAGACTTAGCATCTAGCCAAACAATTTTAGTACCTAATCTTAAGTTTTTTAATAGAATAGAATATCAAGGCGATCGCTTGAAGGAAAGTACGCCAATCAAACTAAAACATAACGATTTAATTGCATTTTATGCCGAAAATGAGGGCTATAATGGTAAAAAATTATTCAGATTTGTCTACTATAATCGCTTCTTGGACCCACAAGGTTAGTTTTTCTTTGTTAATAGTAATTTCCTGCATTAATCCTAGCTTTGCTCAAGTAAAAAATGTAGAAATTATCGAAGCTATTCCTGAACGTAATGAAAGTAAAATTACCCTGCGAATTAAAGCTTATGACCAAAACAATAAACCAGTAAGAGATCTGCAAAAAGAGAACTTTAATTTAACAGTTTGTCCGCCTCAAATAGAGCCTAAAACTGGGAAATGTCAAACTTTAAATCCCATTGACATTAACTGGAAAATTCCCCTACCCGCAGAATTACCTCCTGCTTGGGTAATTGTTTTATTAGATTTTAGTGGCAGTATGAAACAATTAGATAGTAGTGGGGAAAAAACTAAATTAGAAGGAGCGATCGCTGCAATTAGAAAATTCAATCAAGATTTATCTGACAAGGGAGAAAATACCAGAATTTCTATTGTACCTTTTGGCAAAGGAGGTAAAAATTGTCCGGGAAATCAAGTGACAAAAAAAGAACTAGATAATTTTGTTTTAGCAGGTAATAGAAAGGTTGAACAATCTCTCAAAAAACTAGAAAATCAACTGGATAATCTTTGTGCAGCTACAGATATTTATGAACCTTTGCGTCAGGCAGTAAAATTTTTTGGTAATTCCGAAGATACTCGTTTTAACCGACGCCCAAATTCTAATTTATCTCAACCAAGGCGTTCGATAATTTTACTTTCTGATGGCTATCATAGTATTTATGGAAATAGAGAAAATGAACCAGAATTAGAAGCACAAGACTTTGAAAAACTTGTGTTTATGTTGAAAAGTTATCCTAATATTACTGTGCATACTTTGGGTTATGGTTTGACTCCCCAACAGTTGCAGCAAAAGTATGATTTAGAGGAACCTCCTACTATTAGAGATATTAGTGTGAGAGGAGGAAAAAAAAGTAATAATTCTGAGGAGTTAACCGAACTTGCTGCTGAAGAATTTGTTGACCAAAAACGACTACAGCAAATTGCGGGAGTAACTAAGGGTATTGCTGAGTTTTCTGGTAATGCTGAGGATATTTCTAGTAGTTTGACTGAATTTTTAGAGGCTTTATTTGATGAGTATCAAATCAACTATATTCAGCCAATAAATGCCGATCGTGGTTCATTACATAATGTGCAAGTTAGTCTCAATTTACCCGATAATTCAGTAGATTCAGAACAACAACCTTATGTATTTCCTTGGGTGTCTCGCTCCCTACCTTTCTTGACTAGACTCATCATTTTCTTATTTACTTTAGCCGTATTATTAGGGGGTGGTGTAATACCATTTTTGTTGTGGGCAAAATCAATTAAGCGAGAGTATCAGTAAAAGTATAGGTGTGAATAATGTGGGCATAAATTTTTTGTTTCATACTATCTTTCCAGGAGTTTGAATTTAACACAAAACTTTTTTAATCCAGATACTCCAGAGCATTAAGAGTATCAAAAAATCTATTTGTCAAAAAATTCTTTTGTTCTTCTGTCAACTTTTGTTTCCAACCACCACTTTTTCCTTCCCTTAAAAATTTGTAACGTCTATTATCGCCGCTTAACTTGAATTGTTCTTTTCTTGTTTCAAAACTTTGATTTTTTATAGCTGCTGCAATCTGTTGTGTGCTTCTTTCAATTCCAAGACTGGATAAAATTCTCTGGCATTCTGCTTCAGGATTTACCAGCAAATCCTCATATTTTATAACTAATATTCCATTGTTTAAATATTGAATCACATGTTTGTCCCAAGGTATTTTACACCACGGTAGTGGCTTTTCATAGTTGTCTATGATACGAATCATTCTGTTTATTTTTGCATGTTCAGATATACATTTGTTATAATAAAAGTTGCCAATATTAGGTAATTTAGAAATATATTTATCTAGTTTAGTTGGATAAATTTTGAAAAAATTAGCGCCGGAAATTGCAACATCGCGAACATCTCTTACCACATAAATTAAATGCTTATGTTGAATTTTTTGGCAAACTTGATCAAAAGTGTGATGTCCTTTGAATACTACATAGTTTGATTGACGATCGCCTCCTTCAATAGCTATTTCGCGATTATTAGTCTTTCCAAAAAAACCCTTAACAGGACAGGAAATTAATTCAGCAACTAATCTAGTTAACCAAGTGTTTCCACTCTTAGGGTATCCAACAACTAAAATTTCTTGAGTAGCTTGTTCCATAACCATGTTATTTTATCAGATATACTTAGTTCTATATCTAGGATATCACAGGGTAACAAAAAATAAAATTTGGCTTTTTATCTATAATTAAAACGACAAGAAAAGCAAGTTAAGCAAGATCTAAATTTATATCGAGTACCTAATGATTTAGAAGAATTAATGGCAATTTTAGTAGCAATTATCACTGGAGTTTAAGAAGAGAATGAGGAGTAGAGAAATGAAACAACAACTACATCACTCTTGACAAATAGTGCCACGCTTCATCCTCCTCTGGCAATAACCAATCTTCAACAATTAATAATTAACAATTACCCCTCTTGAAAACTGATAAGATTTATGGGTGCATCTCAATTTCGAATCAAGCCAAAAATTTATTGCTTTTAGGCAACAGCTCATCTGGCAACAGGCAACAGGGAATAGATAGGAAAAAAGTATTTTTGCAAATATGAGATGCACCCAGATTTATATCATGTCCGGATAATTAGTAGACATCTCCAGAAAATAGGGAATAGGCAATGGGCAATAGGGAGAAGTAATTGATAATCTATGAATAAGAATTGATTTGACTTTTGATTTTTGGAGACATCTAGTGATAAAAAACTTTCTTATATTCTTCTTCTCTAGCTCCTGACTCCTGACTCCTGACTAAATTATTTATAAGTATTCAACCGGACATGATATTATGATTAATAGACGATTTTTTCTCCAGTTAATATCGACCACATCAAGCTATATTTTTATCAAGAATTTAGCCAGTTTTGCCACAACTAATCCTCAATTATTAAACCCAACATCAATTTATATGTCATCAAATACCTCGTTTTATATGCCAGATGAAGGCGAACCTCATTTGTGTACTTGGATGGCATTTAGTGCAAGTAAAGATATTTGGGGACGTAAATACTATTCTGGAGTACAAGATAATCTAGCAAACATCGCCAGAGCGATCGCCAAATATGAACCCGTAAAAATGTTAGTTCGTGAGGCAGACTATGATGTGGCAGCAGCTAAATGTAGTTCTAGTGTGGAGTTAATTGTTTGCCCTATAGATGACCTTTGGATTAGGGATACAGGGCCAGTTTTTGTCGTGAATGAGGCAGGTCAGAAAGCAGCCATTGATTTTAATTTTAATGGTTGGGGAAACAAGCAATATCACGACCGCGATGCTAAAGTAGCTCGGTTTGTGGCAAAAAAATCTGGAGTACCGTTAGTTAATACAAAACTTGTATTTGAAGGAGGTGGTATTGAAGTTGATGGTCGCGGCACAGCGATCATAACTGAAAGTTGTATTATCAATAATAATCGCAATCCCGGTTGGAGCAAAATTGATTGCGAAACAGAATTAAAGTCTTTATTGGGGTTGCGTAAAATCATCTGGTTACCAGGTATCAGAGGTTATGATATTACCGATGGACATACAGATTTTTATGCCCGTTTTGTTCGTCCCGGTGTTGTTGTTGCTGGATACGATCCAGACCCTGAATCTTTTGACCATGCTGTTACCAAAAAACATTTAGAAATTTTGCACTCCTCAACAGATGCGGATGGGAAAAAACTAGAAGTTGTTGTGCTGGAAGCACCGAAAAGAATAAGACCGGGATACGAAAGTGATGACTTTGCAGCAGGATATATTAATTTTTATGTGATTAACAGTGCTGTTATTGCCCCAGAATTTGGCGATCGTCAGACTGACCGTCGTGCCAAAGAAACTCTAGCAGAACTTTTCCCCAGTCGAGATATTGTGCAAATTAATATTGATGAAATTGCGGCAGGAGGCGGAGGAATACATTGCACGACTCAGCAAGAACCATTAGTTTAGCTTGGAGTTGAAGGAAAAAGAGGGGTCAATCCTCTTCTTTTCAAGGAGAGGTAATTATAATTATTAATTATTAATTGTTGAAGCGTAGCGCTATACTACTTCAGGACGACCCCACAAAGTTGACTCGCAATTCAGTTCGGGGGGAAAATCTCCTGTTTCTACCTGTCCTCGCACATCCTCTACGTTTTTCCAAGCTAATAACTCAATATATCGTCGCGCCGCACCCAGGAGATTTCCATCCAAATCATAAGCTTCCAACCAACCATCATCACCGTCGGTAACGACATAAATAATCTCGATCGCTTCTTCTTCTACTTCCATCCTATAAACTATTACCGATCCCCAGTCTCCCATTTCCACCGTTCCTCTATAAAATTGATAGGCAGCATAAGCGTTTTCAGACAACTCTTGGGGGTTAAGTCCGCCATCGTCCCAAATTTGTTCATCAGTCTCTCGATCTTCAATATATTCTGTATAGCGCTTTTGCCAATAATCTAACAATTCAGTTGCTATTGCCTGTCGAATTTTAGTTTCGCGGTCTTCAAGAGGCAACCCAGAAGAATTATCAAATGTCATAATTACCCTCCTTATTCAAGTTAAAAAATTAACTAATATTTTCTACTACCTAAACCCCTAAACTTCCCAACTATATACCAACAAATACATCATAAAAGTATCGCCTGTATAAGTCACAACTAGGCATAACTAAATTATCTTCTAATTGTACAACCAAGCCCATACTTTTTAACTTAAATGCCAGCACCTGTTCTAACTCTACAGGAGTTATAGCTCGCAATACCTGTTCAAAAGCTGTTTTAAGTTCTGGATATTGTTGCAGATTTTGTAAATGTTGATGCAAATGGTTACTATAAATACCTGTGTCTGTAGCTGCTGTTTTGATTAAGCTTTCTAAACTGGCATGATGACATTTAATATGATAAAAAGTAGTATTAATTAGATAGGGATGACCACCCACTAATCGCATTAATTGATTTTGTTCTTGTGGTAATAGCTCTATTTGATAACGATGTGCTAATTCCTGGATTTGTTCGAGAGTAAATGGGGATAAATCTATAGCTATTCCCATATTAAAAGGTGATTTATTAATATTCATTGCAATATAAACTTCTGTGGATTTTACTAAAACTATCCGCAGTTTTTGCCAGAGTTTAACTTCCTTTGTTTCTCCATACCAAGAATGCAGCATTGACAGAAAATCATTAGCTATTTCTGGAGACTGAAAAATATAATCTACTTCATCTATTGCTAAAACTATAGGATCATCTATGATAGAAAGCAAATAATCTTGAAAATATAAAGTGCAGCTTTCTATACTACCAATATCTTCGTCCCAATATTCATTCAATTTAGATTCTAGCTGTAATTTTCTTGTTACACTAGCACAAAACCATCTTAAAAACTTATTGATATCTTTGATAACTGTACTATCAACTCTTCGTAAACTTAATCGTACTGTCTGATATTGTTGTTTGATAGCATAACTAATAGTTCTCATTAATAGAGAAGTTTTTCCCATTTGTCTGGGTGCTTTGATACGCAAAAACGATCCTGGTTTATTAATTTCTGAATAACAGATTAATTGTTCCTTACGTTCTATATAATATGGAGAACCCATAGGGATTCTACCATCTAGTAATTTACAATCATTAATTTCGGAAATTTCTGAATATTGGATTATATTTGTATTAATTAAGCTGGTTTGTGCAGCTTGCTTTCTATTTGCTTGATAAATCAATAGTTGTCTTTCTAATACAGAAAGGCAGTTAGTTTTGCTAATTCTTTCTTTGAGAATATTACTTAGTAACTTCCATAATTTAGGAGCCACATTTTGGCTAATATAATCTCGAGAGTAATCTGATTTGGAGGCTATTTGACTATAGGTTTTTCCAGACAAAGATAGTCGTAGAACTTCTCTTTCAATGTCTGACAGAGATTTACCTGTTTTAGCTGTTACTAACTGTTCAGTAAATAATGATATTGATTCGATGGCTGTCATGCTGACTCTGACCCTCCACTTGATGAGGGTATAGAGTGATTTTCCTAAAAATAATCAGAATTCATTTATGATCATAATTATAACATACTATTTCTTCTCTCACGCTTTTTAATTTACACTTTTACACACAAAAATATAATTATAGCAGTCATAAATAAGTTATGATACCATTTCTCTGTAATAATGCGCTTAATAATTCTTACCCAAACCTGAATTTTACTAATAGCTTTTACCTTTTATTAAGGGCAACTTCATGGAGAAATGGTATGAGATAGATATTGTCTCCTCTACTCGGTTATCATCTTCATCAGTGTCATCAATTATTCGGTGATTGGTATGGATATTTTGAAAATAGTTTTGATTTTTTGTATATACAGCAATTGCCATTACTACTCTTGACTTATGGAATATCTCATACCAAATTCACGCATTTGATGATATTTTGTTAATACTAATCAAGTTCTAGTTCCTGAAAAAACTAATTGAATAAAAAAAGTTTCCAAATTTTTAATTTTTGGAAACCCTTATACTGATTAATATTTGATTAATATTTGTACCATTGCCAGTTTTTTCAAACAAGCGGATCGATACAGATATTATGTTTACAAAGAGCTAGAAACTACCCAAACCTTTGATGTAAATGATTTTGATCTTGATGGTTCAAGACCCATGTTTGCTACTTTAGCTACAACTTTTACTTCCTGTATATTTCGGAAATATCCTTTTCTCTTGGTTTTAACTATATGTTTTTTCCAAATACTTTCTTGATTAATTTGAGCTAAATTTTTCATATTTTTTATTGAAGATAGAGTATCTTTTATTTCTAGAGAAAGCATTGATTTTTTCTTATTTAATTATGCCAATTACTGCTCAAGATGAAAATATATAAAAGTTGATATCTTCGATTTTTTAAGATACTTTATACCTTCATTAAATCTTTAAAAAAATCTCTATAATTTTACAGACTCTTTACATAGCATGGTTGCTTTGATTCGTAAAATTACTGATTATTTTTGTTTCACAAAAATGTTAATTTGTCAATATATAAAAGTTGATAATATTTAATACTTTTAGCTCTACAATATTTAGATTGCATTATAAAATCATAAAAATGTTAATTTGTCAATATATAAAAGTTGATTTATATTGATAATCGTCACTATCCGATAGTATTGTTCAGGTATAACAAAGAAAGAGTTGGTCAGGAAATGGACTGTAATGAAATTTACAGCGGTTTTCATTTGGGTAGACCACAGTAGGAACTTTCCATGGAACGTCCCTACAAAGTTTTGTTTGTGAAGATGTGGTTCATCAATTTGAAAAGCGCTGTAAAAAGGGAGATTTTTTCCCACTGTTGCCTTCTGGAGATGTTTTCTGCTATGGAAGATATTTTGATGATCGCGTAGAATACTGATAGTGGTATCTCAGTTCTACCTATCAATTAAGAATTATAGTAGTTTTTACTTAAGTAGACTACGGTAGGAAGGTTCCATGGAAGGTCTATACAAAGGTTTTTATTCTTTAGGAGTGCGTTCCATCTTTCTGAAAACTGCTGTAAATGCAAAGCAAAAAAACTCTAACATTTACAGTTCAAATGTAAATATACTTTTAAGGGAAAGGAAATAGCTAATCTGGCAACAGTGGTAATAGTTTCAGGTTTTTGATCTATAGAAATTTTTTGTACTCGAAAATACTAATTTTTACAGGACTTACGGAGAGCAACCATATCTAGTAGGGGTTAACAGCCATTAACCCCTACAGGTGGTGTATATTTTCATATTTTGCGTAAGTCCTGTTTTATATAAAAGCTATATACAGCAGATTGCATCAGGGGTGAGGTACATCCAATAGCGGGCAAGATACCCGCACTGGGAACATTTAATCGTTAATATCTGTACTTCATATACTTGGAATATGCTGTATTTAACTGATACTAATTTGCCCTGGTTAAGTGGAAAGATTATTAGTATACATATTAACCTTCTTGTTCAACCTAGAATTAACTTAGTAATAACCGCCATAACTTTAATTTTACTAATTGACAAGCAAGCATAAATCTGATAGCTATAATCTCCTGGTCATCAACTAATTAATATGTGGCAACCTCATAAAAAACAATCAAAATCAACCATTGAAACTCGGAAATTAAACAATTTACTCATTCTGTTATCTCCAGCAACTATATGGATCTTAATTTTCTTCATTATCCCTTTAATAATTGTACTTATTTATAGCTTCTTAGAAAGAGGTACTTACGGTGGGGTTGTTTGGGAATTTACCCTAGATAATTATCAACGACTAGGTCAAGGAATATATTGGGGAATATTTGGGCGGTCTTTATTTTTAGCTTTCATTACAACTATTATTTGTTTACTAATTGGTTACCCATTAGCATATTTTATTGCTACCCGTAGACCACCTTGGCGTAATGTCTTACTAATGCTAATAATTATCCCTTTTTGGACGAATTTTTTAGTTCGTACTTATGCTTGGATTGTATTACTTCGTACCGAAGGAGTATTTAATATTGCCCTACAAAGTTTACAGTTAATAGATGAACCTTTGACGATTCTCTTTACTCCATTTGCTGTGATTGTTGGTTTAGTTTATGGTTATTTACCATTTATGATTTTACCCTTGTATGTCACAATTGAACGTTTTAATTTTTCTTTGTTAGAAGCTGCTCAAGATTTGGGTGCTAATGATTTACGAACTTTTTTTCGTGTAGTTTTACCATTGACAATCAAAGGAATAGTTGCTGGTTCGTTACTCGTTTTTATTCCAGCATTTGGTGCTTTTATTACTCCTGATATTTTAGGCGGTGCCAAAACTATGATGGTGGGAAATCTCATTCAAAATCAGTTTATTAAAGCGAGAAATTGGCCGTTTGGTTCGGCATTATCAATTTTATTAATGGTAATCGTATTAATCCCAGTTATTATATATTTCCGGATTTCAGAAGACAAAAAAAATTCACTTTAAAAGCTACAATGAAACAATTAGATTTACTCATTCGTTCTCTTGGTAAGTTTGGGTTATGGCTAAATGCTGCTCTGGGTTTTGCCTTTCTCTATTTACCAATTTTTATATTAGTAATTTACTCTTTTAATAATTCTCGTTTTAATGCTATTTGGCGAGGCTTCACTTTAGATTGGTATCGGAATTTATTACAAGGGGCAACTAATAATACTATTACTGATGTGATGATTTGGGAAGCTTTAAAAAACAGTCTTTTCGTAGCAGTAATTTCGACAATCATCGCCACAATTTTTGGTACTATGATTGCCTTAGCATTAGAACGTTTTCGTTTTCCCGGACGGACTGTATTGGAGGCAATACTTTTTCTACCAATCATTATTCCAGAAATTACTATAGGACTTTCTTTATTAGTTTTCTTTTCTCTAAGTTTTCAACTAATAGAAAATTTTTTCGGCATTCGTCTAGTGCTAGGTTTACCTACAGTAATTATTAGTCATATAGCATTTTGTATTTCTTTTGTTGTGGTAACTGTGAGAGCGCGGGTAGCTGAACTTGACCCAGCTTTAGAGGAAGCAGCTTTAGACTTAGGTGCTAATGAATGGAGAACCTTTTTTCGTATTACTTTACCTTTGATTTGGCCGGGAATTTTTAGTGCTGCTTTATTAGCTTTTACTTTGTCACTAGATGATTTTGTGATAACTTTTTTTACTGCGGGAGTAGGTTCGACGACATTACCATTATTCGTTTATGGTATGATTAAATTTTCCGTAACACCAGCAATTAATGCTATATCTACTTTAATGTTAATAGCTTCTTTGATGTTGGTAATATCTGCCCTTTTTGTTGAGGAATTAGGGAATCAAAAAAACACCTAATATTAAATCTGGTTGAATACTTATTATATGAGATGGGGAGGTAGAGAGATGGGGAGATGAGGGGATGGGGAAATTTAATGATGGGATATCTACTTTAATATTAATAGCTTTTTTGATGTTGGTAATATCTGCCCTTTTTCTTGAGCAATTAGGGAATCAAAAAAACATCTAATATTCAATCCGGTTGAATACTTATTATATCAGATGGGGAGATGGGAAGATGGGGAGATGGGGAGATGGGGGGATGGGGAGATTTAATATTAAAGTGTGGATAGAATTATCAACATATACTGTATAATACCAATTCTCAAACATAATTTTATACTTCCGATGCAACTTCAGTTATTAAGTAATAATAGTGGTTCAATAATTTTTGTAAGGATTATTGGCATTAAGCCAAAATATATTATGTTTTTGAACCCTACTCCCTACTCCCTACTCCCTATTCTCAAGGAGATGTAGCAAGAATGCCTGAGATTTGGTCTAACCGGATTCTATATAAAATGATTAAATAAATATCTGTAAATATGAAAAAACTGATGACTTTTCTGCTGCTATTTACTATGGCTGTAATTTTACCAATTGGTTGTAGCAATAATAGCCCTAATACTTCAGAAATTAGCAATAATAACATCCTGAGTATTTATAATTGGTCAACATATATTGCTCCTGAAGTAATTACTGAATTTGAAAATAAATTTAATGTCAAAATTCAATACGATACCTACGAAAGTAATGAAGACCTCTATGCCAAAATCAAGCCAGGAAATCCTGGTTATGATGTAGCTTTTCCGGCTGATTATATGGTAAAAATTCTGGTAGCTGAAGGATTGCTAGAAGAACTAAATCAGGAAAATATTCCTAATATTAAAAATCTCAATGAAAAATTTATTAATCCTCCTTACGACCCTGGAAATAAATATAGTATGGCTTACCAATGGGGCACAATGGGAATAGGCTATAACATCAAAGCTACTGAAGGTGAAATTAATAGTTGGTCAACTATGTTTGACCCTAAATTTAAAGGCAGAGTTGCTCTATTAGATGATATGCGAAGTAGCTTTTCAATTGCCTTAATTTCCCTTGGTTATGACCCCAATACAACTAACCCGAAAGAAATTAATGAAGCTAGAGATTTTCTAATTAAAAATAAAGAGGCGATCGCTGCTTTTGCGCCCGACACAGGTCAAAATTTATTAGACCAAGGAGAAGTAGATTTAACCTGTGAATGGAGCGGAGATATTTTTCAGATTATGAAAGAAAATCCCAACCTTCGTTACGCTATTCCCAAAGAAGGAAGTATTCTCTTAACTGATAATATGGTTATTCTTAAAGGAAGTAATAATAAAGAGCTTGCAGAAAAATTTATTAACTTCATTCTCGAACCAGAAATAGGGGCAAAAATTTCCAATTTCATTAAGTACGCGACCCCAAACCAAACTGCAAAAGATTTAGGTTTAATCGAAGCTGCTGATTTGAATAATCCTGCCATTTATCCCCCACCAGAATTATTTGCAAAACTTGATTATATTCAAGATGTTGGTCAAGCCACAATTCTATATGATGAAGCTTGGACAGAAGTTAAATTAGGAGTTGGTACTTAGTAATTTTTAGCTCAACTTTAGAGAGAGATTTATATTAAAAATAGCAGGGAATAGGGAATAGGGAACAGGGAACAGGGAACAGTAGGAAAAACATTTCCCTGTCTAAAAAATTATGTAAGCATTTCCTCCGGAATGCTGCGCAAACAGCAGTCAGCTATCAGCTATCAGCTTTATTACCTTTAAAGAAGAAAAAAGCAATTTTATCAAAGCTTCAGAGTACGAATCTCTAGGTTAAGAATGTAGTAGAAATTAAACGAATACTTGCTTTATTCATTAAAAGTCTGTTTGTGCAACATGGCCTAAGAATAGCTAACCGCTAATAGCTGAATGCTTACAAAATTATTATCAAAATAATTGGATCTAAAACCCCGCTTTTTAAGGCGAAATATTTTTGGAGGGAGGCTTAAATCCCCGTTACAAAAATAACTTCTGTAGGAGCGAATGGCCATTCGCTCCTACTGACTTCTGACTTCTGACTTCGTTAACAATCTATGTCCTAACCTATCTATTTATTGCTATAAATTTGTGTTCCCGTAGCGTTGCGCCAGCAAAACAAAAATCCCCCGTTATAATCTTTGATTTGACCGAAAAATTTGGGTAGTTACGCCTCCTCTTTTAAGAGGATAAAAAAAAGAAGATTCCGTATTTCCTTGCCTCCTTATTGCAGAGGTACTGATAACTGATAACTGATAATTGAAATGACGGTGGGAGTGTCAAATAACTTTCTCTCTGTTCCAGTCCTGTTATTAACAAAAATCAGGTACTAAACCCTACTTTAATTATAGATATATAGCGTTTCTCAAATTAGTGCGATACAGTTGTTTTTCTTTGTTTCTATCCCCTGTTTCCCGAATTACTACTCCCTAAGCTGTTGTGTATTTAAACCACTTATATCATCTCCGGTTGAATAGTTATAAATAAACGACAGAGGAGTCAGTCCTCAGGAGTCAGGAGAACAGAAAGAAGGAAGAAGCAAGAAAAAAGAGAAAGTTTTTTTTATCACTAATTATCCGGACATAATATTATTTGTTGTGTACCTAATTAAAAGTACAACCCCCTATTACTTCTGACTTCTGACTTCTAACTTCTGACTTGCTAAGGCGCATTTTAAATGCGTCTTAGCCTACTCCCTACTCCCTAAAAAAAAGGAATTTTGTACCTCACGCTTCTTGGGAATTATATAGCAATGATATAATTGAGTAGTTAAATAATTATATTTATAAAGGCAAAACTATAATGACTTTCAAAATCCTTAGTTTAGATGGTGGTGGAATTCGTGGAGTAATTGCAGCACGAATTCTGATAGAAATTGAAAAACAAATTAAAGAACAAAAAGGTCAATCTTTACATGAATATTTTGACTTAGTAGCTGGTACTTCCACTGGCTCAATTATCGCAGCGCTAGTTGCTACAGGAACAGACAGCGCTAATATTCTCAAACTATATCAGGAAGAAGGAATCAATATTTTTCCATATCAAAGTCGCTTGTCGCCCAAAAGATTACCCTTAATTTTGAAATATGGAATTTCTGCTCCTAAGTTTTCCAATGAAGGCTTAATTAAAGTCTTGAAAAAATACCTTTTACGACAAGATGGAACGGCAATTAGACTTGAGGAAATTAGTGAAATAAACTTATTAATTGTAGCTTACAATATGTTTTTGGAATCTCCGACTATTTTTGTAAATTATCATCCGGAAATACCTAAACAGACGATTTGGTATGACAATCTCCCTTTGTGGGAAATTTGTGCTAGTTCTTCATCAGCTCCTACTTATTTTCCAGCTTATGAATTGAAAAATGGAGACTTGAGTCTACCACATATAGATGGAGGAATAGCAGCGAATAATCCCACATTAGCAGCAATAAGCTATGCAATTAAACTAGGTCATAAACTAGAAGATATTTCGATAATTTCTATTGGCACAGGTGAAACTAGCCAGCCATATAGTTATAAGCAAATAGTAGAATGGGGGCTAGCTGAATGGGCAATCAAACTAATTAATATATTGATGAATTCTCAGTCTTCAGCTAATAGCCTTGTAGCAGAACAAATCATGTCTACAAAGAATCCTGAAGGTTACTTACGTTTACAGTTTGAATTAAATAATATTTTTCAGCAAGGAACAACTGAGAAAAAGGTAATTAACTCTTATATAAATGAAAAAGTAAGTGAAGCAATAGATGATGCTAGAGAACCTCAAATTAATCAATTAATCAGAGTCACAGAAGCATTTATTGAGCAAAGTAAAGTTCCTTATGTAGACTTAGAAAATCAAGTAAATTATCCCTTAGTTAAAGAAGCGATCGCTCGTTTTATTCATATTAATTAGTAAATGATAAATCTGTAGATATTTGGTCTAGATAAAACTAACTTCTGTAGGTAGAGCGAACAAAAAAAAGTCATACAGTAGCATTTGAAATGCTTGAAAAATACCGGACTTTATGAAAATATTAATTTGCATTTATTTGCTGAAAAAAATAGGGGTGCTTCCTTCTATATTTCAAGGGTTAATCATAAAAATATGGGCGTTGGTGAAAAGAGGTATGATATTATGTCCGGATAAGAGCGCGAACAAAAAACTTTCTCCTTATATTCCTCTTTATTCTTCTTTCTTCCCTCCTGACTCCTGACTCCTGACTCCTGACTCCTCAATAATTAAGATTAATATCATACACTAATTCACCAACGCCAAAATATGCTATCTCAGACCGTCAAACTCATCAACATTTCCAAAGTATTCAAAAGTCAAAATCAAAAAAAATTTATCGCTGTAAATAACATCAATCTCCAAATAAAAAAATCAGAATTTTTTTCTATACTAGGTCCTTCTGGATGTGGTAAAACTACGACATTAAGAATGATAGCTGGTTTTGAAGTGCCTACATCGGGAGAAATTTATATTCAAGGCAAACTAATGGGAAATAGTCCGCCATTTCATCGCCCAGTCAATACAGTTTTTCAAAATTATGCTTTATTTCCCCATCTCACAGTGGCAGAAAACATTGCCTTTGGGTTAGAAATGGAAAATATTTCGCGCCCAGAAATAAATCGTCGGGTAACTGATACTTTAACTCAAGTAAAATTAACAGATATGGAAAAGCGTTATCCCCGACAATTATCTGGTGGGCAACAACAAAGAGTCGCCTTAGCAAGAGCATTAATTAAACAACCAGCAGTGCTATTATTTGATGAACCTTTGGGTGCTTTAGACTTGAAATTACGCAAAGAAATGCAGTTAGAATTAAAGCAAATGCAGCAAAGGTTAGGCATTACATTTATCTATGTTACTCACGACCAAGAAGAAGCTTTAACTATGTCTGACCGGATAGCAGTTATGCACCAAGGAGAAGTTTTACAAGTGGGAACTCCGGTGGAGATTTATGAACAACCAAAAACTAGTTTTGTGGCTGAGTTTATCGGGGAAAGTAACTTTTTAACTGGGCGAATAACTGCACATCAAGAGGATAAAAGTTTGGTGTTAGTAGATGAAGATTTGCCTTTATTAATACCCTCTGTTAATCATCTGCCAATAGATACAATTATTACCTTAGTTGTCAGACCGGAAAAAATAGAAATTTACCCATCAACTTATACAGAAGAAGCAGATTTTTCAGCGATAGTAGAAAATATTGTTTATATTGGTACGGATACTCGTTATGTTGTGCGTTTAACTTACAAAACTAAGATAGTTATCCGCAGGCAAAATATTAATCGTTTTCATCTCAATCAATATGCTATTGGTGAGGCAGTTAAAGTTAATATTCCTGTGGAAAATATTAGTATGCTGGAAGAAAATTTATCAGAAAAAGAAAGGTTGAAGTTGGGAAAAAATTAGCATTTTGGTTGAAGTTTCAATCTCTAATAGGGATTTACTAAATTGCGACGATCACCTATACTCCTCCACAAAGCTCTAAACCTTGCCCAAACTTAACTTCAGCAATTTTTTTTCACCCTTGATCTTGTACAGCTACCCATCCGCGCAAATCAACCCCTCCTGTCAAACTAAGCATCAACCAGATGAACATTCCGGAAACTACTAAAAAAACACGATATATTAAAAAGAGTAACAAATAAAACAAAAAACTTGACAAATCACAGTTAGTTTGATATTGAGAACAACCCAGAGGATAAAATTAAATGGAATTAGGCGTAAAGAACACCACACAAACATTAGAAATTGCAGACTCAAGAGTCACTGAATATTTTCAACGCTCCGAAGGCCAATGGCATTCCGAAAGACGCTACTATACCTTACCCGAAGGAAATACCCAAGAAATAGTCAGTCATTTAACAATTAAATTTCTAGAGCTAGGAAGTCCAGAACTTATAGAATTAGCCAAGCTCCATAAATTACATAACCCTGAAACAGCGATGATTTGTGGTTCATTAGTCAGTTGGCTTAGTCAAGATTCTGTATCAGGTAAGAAACAATCTGAAGGCTCAACAATATTCGGAGTTCGAGGCTTAATGTTGTATCGCGATCGCGGTTTTGCTACAAGTAACCCCATCATAGCTGGATATCATCTATCTGACCCTAACACATTATGTCTCAGAACAGAGTACAATGGGTCTGTATTTGAGGAAGAAATTAAACAAATCGGCCATAAATACCGGACACGGCAAACTATTATTTCCCGTGCGGGCGAACAAAAAATGATTGGTCAATATCTAGAAAAGCGTATATTAAATAATCAGAAAAAGTGAAGCGACGGAATTTTTTAATCGGAGCTACAGCAATAACTTTAGCTGAATTTTTAGCAGGATGTGAAGGTCAGGGAGATTTAAATATTCAACTGTTAAAAAACACTATTCCTGCTCAAATGGTGTCAAAGTTTAAGAGGGAATTAACATCTCAGCCTAAATTAAACTTTAATCCTCAAGAAAATTTAACAGAATTATTTTCTCTGTTGCAAAGTTGGCAGAGAAAACTTTTATTAGAAGAGCAAAAATCATCTACAGAACAAACAAATATAAATATTGCTAATCTCGTTACTTTAGGAGATTATTGGTTAGCAAATGCTATTAAACAAGAATTAATTCAACCTCTTAATTCTGAAGCTTTACAAAATTGGAATAAATTGCCGGAAAAATGGCAAAAGTTAGTGAAGCGTAATAATCAAGGTTATGCAGACCCCCAAGGAAAAATTTGGGCAGCACCTTATCAGTGGGGTACAACATTAATTGCTTATCGAGTTGATAAATTTAAAACTTTGGGATGGCAACCTAAAGACTGGAACGATCTATGGAGAGAGGAGTTACGCCATAGATTTTCTTTGTTAAATCAACCTAGAGAAGTTATTGGTTTAACTCTGAAAAAATTGGGTAAATCTTATAATGCTAAAAATCTTAGTAAAGTTGAAAATTTAAAATCGGAACTGGTTAAACTAAATCAACAAGTTAAATATTACGCTTCCAATAATTATTTACAATCTCTAATTACTGGAGATACTTGGTTAGCTGTTGGTTGGTCTAACGATATTTTACCATTGGTTAAAACACGGAAAGATATTGCTGCGGTAATACCTACATCTGGTACAGCTTTATGGTCTAATTTATGGGTAAAACCTGCTGCTACTGTGGAGACTTCCTTAACAGAAAAATGGATTGATTTTTGTTGGGAACCTCAGATAGCAGAACAAATGTCTCTGATAACTCAGACTACCTCTCCAATTATACCAGGGATAAATCCAACTGAATTAACTTCAGAAATTAAAGATAATTCTTTGCTATTACCTCCAGAAGATATTCTAGAAAAAAGTGATTTTATCTACCCACTGGCAGATAGTACTATTCAACAATATAGGCAATTATGGCAAGAAATTCGTCTATCTGTTGAGATGAAATCTGGTTAAATATTTTAATGACTTCTTGTAATATTAAATATAATTTTATGTTTTTGATTTTTTGTACCTATATCATTTCTGTTTGAATACTGAATAAACGAAATTTGGAGAAGATGAAAAAAGGAATAAAGGGAAAAAATGCCAAAAATGAGAGAGAGGAAAAAGTTTTTTCTGACTAATTAAGCGGACATAATATTACCGAGTAATATAATTTCTAGCATCAGTAGAGGTAAACGGCCGTTTGCCCCTAAAATTTTCACCTTATTGCTATAGCAGTCGAAGGAAAGGTTAAGACAGATAAAAAGCTTAAAACCCAGATAACGTAAGATTTTTCCTTCTTCCTTCTTCC
The DNA here is from genome assembly GCF_010692685.1 of Okeania sp. SIO2F5. Taxonomy (NCBI): domain Bacteria; kingdom Bacillati; phylum Cyanobacteriota; class Cyanophyceae; order Oscillatoriales; family Microcoleaceae; genus Okeania; species Okeania sp. SIO2F5. Next base: position 31,278 of record NZ_JAAHGU010000027.1, read on the forward strand.
TTGTGCTATGTATCCTAAATAATGCCAATACTATCGAATTTAATATTATTACTTAGGGAGCGATCGCTTGTTTACATCTGATAATTTTCACGACAAAAATAAACAAAGATATTCGTTATTACCACAACATCTATTTATCGGATTTATCTGTAGATCATAGCGTACTTTTACTGTATGAATAATTGATAGTATAGCGTTTCTCAAGCTCGTGAGGTACAGTGATATTTTCGTATTTTTATTCCCTGTTCCCCGTTCCCAGATCCGGTGTTCCCTCAAACCTAAAATTTTGTACCTCGCCAGTATGGAAATTGCTATAATTCTTCTAAAAATTGTTTGAAAAATTGGGAATAAAGAAATCTAGTCATGATAAATATTCACTCTACTGTGGGAGGAAATGTAAAGCCTTTAGGTGAACGAAATAAACTTCTACCAAATCTATAATCAATTTCTACATTACAATTTAATGGAGCAGTTTCAAAGTCACAAAAATAGGCAGCAATTGGTTTTTTATTACGAGGTTCGCATACTTGTAAGTTATAGCCATATTCTCTAGCTACATTACCAAAATGGTTAATAAATTTATAACGTTCTAGGTAGCCTTTTTTATCCCAAATTAATTTTCTGACTACCAACATTACCCAAATATCATCTGAGTCAACAAACCAAGTATAAATAAGTTCTTCACCAAAGAAATCTTGAGTTAACCACAGACTAGGAATACTTGGTTGAGTTTGAGATAAAGGAGGTTGAGGTAGTTGAGAAATTTCGCTTCTAGGGCAGGTGGGAAAAATAATTTTCGGGGTGGCAGTGGCACTCAGAAGGAAGAGGGAAGAAGGAAGAAGGAAGAAGGAAGAAATAATCAAGAACAGGGAAGAAGGTAGAAGGAAAAATTTAGTCATTATTCAGAAGGAAGAAATAAGAAAGAGGAGGGAAGAAGGAAGAAGGAAGAAATAAGAAAGAGGAGGGAAGAAGGAAGAGGGAAGAAGTAAATATTTAGTCATTATTCAGAAGGAAGAGGGAAGAAGGAAGAAATAAGAAGGAAAAATTTAATCATTATTTGATATTCAACATCAAGATTAATTAAAAAAAGCAGAAGTTTTACAGATACGGGTACATCTCAATGCAAGAATAAAGCCAAAAAATTATCGCTTTTAGGCAACAGGCAACAGGCAACAGAAAATATATAGGAAAAAAGTATTTTTGCAAATATTGAGATGCACCCACAGATACCTGCCATATTAATTTTTTTGAAAATATCATGTCCGGATAATTCGTGATAAAAAACTTTCTCTTTTTCCTCCTCTTTATTCTTTCTTCTTCTTTCTTTCCTCCTGACTCCTGACTCCTGACTCCTGACTCCTCCGTCAAGTATTCAACCGGAGATGATATAACGCATTCCTGGTAACTGAGTAACTAACCCTAATAACTCCAACTGTAATAAAGAACTAGAAACATCTGCTGGTGATAAACCTGTTGCTTGTACAACTAAATCTAAATGAATAGCTTCATTAGAAATATGTTGAAAAACCTTCGCTAAAAGAGGTTGTAAATCTGGAATAGAATCCCGACTTTTCTCCTCAAATAAAGATAATTGTTCGGAAGGTTCTACCACATCAATATCTAACGGTGGTATTGCTCCTAACATTTCTAATAACTTATCCATAGTAATCGGAATTACCTCTGCACCATGATTAATTAACTGCAAACAACCATGAGATTTTTCGTCATCTAAACGAGCAGGTAAAACATACACATCTCGACAAAATTCATTTGCCATATCTGCAGTAATTAAAGCACCCGATCTTTGGGGAGCTTCCATCACTAAAACTGCCCTACTTAATCCTGCAATAATTCTATTACGTTGGGGAAAATGTTTAGAATTTGGTCTCGTACCTGCCGGATATTCACTCACCACCAACCCCTGTTTTATCACTTTTTCAGCAAGAGTTTTATTTTCCTTGGGATAAACTGTATCAACCCCATTACCAAAAACAGCAATTGTTCGCCCCCCTGCTTCTAAACAAGCACTATGCGCCTCAGCATCAATTCCCATAGCTAGTCCAGAAACAATAGTAAATCCACTTTTTGCCAAGGTCGAACTTATTTTCCTTGTCCAACGACGACCATATTCAGTGGGGTAACGAGTACCGACTATTCCTACCGTCGGAGTAATACCTAGAACTTCTTGGGGGTCAACTATGCCTCGATAATATAGCAGAGCAGGCGGTGTCGGAATTTCTTGCAAAAGGCGTGGATAGTCTGAGTCTGCTGGAGTCCAGAAATCAGGATTTTTCGCTGTGTGTTCTTCTATCAGTTGTTTTGGGTCCAGACGCGATCGCTCTTCCACTACTTTCTCTATCTTCTGACGGCCAAATCCTGGTACTTGGCCTAATTCTTTGGGGCTGGCCGTCCAAGCTATTGCCAAAGTCTCGAATTGTTGTTTGAGTCGTTGTAGAGCTATTGGACCTATACCACTGATTTTTGCCCATGCCAACCAGTAGGCACGTTCTTCTATCAATTATTTCTCCTCTTGAACAATGGTTGTTTTTGAGATAGCAGTCAGCGGTCAGCGGTCAGCTATTCCTACGGAATGCTGCGCAAACAGCTTTTCTGGCGTGTATAGTGGAGGACATTGCATACAACGTCCCTACTTTATTGTCAAACGCCAAAGTAAAGAAGGTACTGCTATATTTTATGGGTTCTGGCTCTCCCAGAATTTATCTAAAATCTAAAAAATATTTGATTGATTTTTTATTCAATTTATTATTGACGTTTTGTTCAACATTGATTAAAATTTGAAGAAGGAGACAGGAGACAGGAGACAGGAGACAGGAGGAAAATTACATGGGGATTCTAACCCCAAGTAATTTTGAACACTCCAGTTGACGGTGGGGTATTAAACCCACAAAGAAAATGATAAATAGGACTTACGCAGATACGCTATATATAGTACTTGTAACTATTGTCCAATAGTTACTGGACTCTATACATAGTTTCTTGGCGTAAGTCCTGATAAATATACAGCAAGGAACAAGTTACTTAGAACCAGGACTTACGCAAATTAACGTTGAAAACGCCATATGTAGGGGCGAATGGCATTCGCACTCAATTAATTTAGTGTCTGTGCGTAAGTCCTGAGAACATAGACTGATGATGAACTTCAGATAGGGAAATGTTTTTCCCCTATTCCCTATTCCCTATTCCCTGTTCCCTCCTATAAGACACAAAAGAAAGCTTTCAAACCTGACTAATTTATCTAATGGTGGCAGCTAATTTATAGGCTGAAACCGAGGGATTTTCTGTGGAAATTTTGTCAAAAATTGGAGAAAAAATATGACTAATAATATAGAAGTAGTATTCAGCTTTGACACAACTGGCAGTATGTATCCTTGCCTAACTCAAGTACGCCGAAAAATCCAAAATACAGTAACTCGATTAATGTTAGAAATTCCTGGTATTAGAATTGGAATTATTGCTCATGGAGATTATTGCGCTCGCCACTCTACTTATATGACAAAACGATTAGAATTATCCCAAAATATTGATGCTATTTGTAACTTTGTAGAAAGGGTAGGAAAGACAGGTGGTGGAGACGCGCCAGAATGTTATGAATTAGTATTGCATCAAGCTCAATCTTTTGCTTGGACTCGGAAAGCAACCAAATCTTTAGTATTAATTGGAGATGATATTCCTCATCCACCTAGTCAAAATCCTCAGAAGTTAAATTGGCGAGAAGAAGTTAATAAATTATCAGATATGGGAATTATAATTTATGGCGTACAAGCATTAAATCGTCGTCATGCCACAATGTTTTATCAAGAATTGGCAGAAAAATCGGGTGGGTTTCATATCAAGTTAGACCAATTTGCTTATATTAATGATTTATTTTTAGCAGTTTGTTATCAACAATCTTCAGATGAAGAGCTGCAAAATTATGAACAAGAAATTTTAGATATGGGGCGAATGAATCGTGGTTTAAATCAAATTTTTAATACCATGTTAAATCGAGAAAAAACCAGTATTTATGAGTCAGCAGATTTGCGAGTTGTGACACCGGGAAGGTTCCAAGTTTTAGAAGTGGATGAGAATAAACCAATTAAAAACTTTGTCTTAGAAAATGGTTTAACTTTTAACAAAGGGCGTGGTTTTTATGAATTTACCAAGACCGAAACTATTCAAGGGAAAAAAGAAATTATTTTAATGGATCGAGCAACGGGAGATTTATTTGAGGGAGAAGCTGCACGAGAAATTTTAGATTTGCCTCATGGTACAACGGTGTGAATTAAACCTAATAATTTGGAGAAATATGTAGTTTTTGTTCAGAGTACGTCGGTGAATCGTAAATTAATTGGTGGAACTCGTTTTTTGTATGAAGTTGAAGATTGGAGTCGTTAAATAATTAGGATTTGCTGAAAAAGTCTTATGGGTGAGGGTAGGAGACAGGAGACAGGAGACAGGAGACAGGAGAAATAGGCACTTAGAGGAGGTAGGAGCTAAGTTTTGTAAGAATGATTTTTCTGCCCAACTATGCGCCTAAAATATTAACTTTTTGAGCGTGAAGAGCTGAAAACCATGCACTTTTCAAAGGCAAAAAAAAGGCTAAAACCTTTATCTGTAAATACTTTTAGATTTAATCAGCAAGCCCTAATTAATTATTAATTATTACCTCTCCTTTAAAAGAAGAGGATTGACTCGTAAGCATTCATCTAGCTCGCATTTCCTACGGAATGCTTACATTGACTAATCATGAAAAATTTTCTTTATTATCCCCTTAAAAAGGGAGGCTTTAAACCACAATTTTTCGGTAAGATAAGAAGGAAGAATTCATTAATTGATAATTGATAATTACCTCTGGTTAAAACCGTTCTTTATTGAATATAAGGAAATATTATTTATCCTTAAAAGGGGAGGCTTTAAACCAGAATTATTTAATTATTAATTATTCGGTAAGAGGGAAGAAGTTAAGAGGATATCTGAAAAGTTGTTTAATACTGAATTTTGCCCCCCTAGCCCCCCAATTCTGGGGGGAACAAGAATCCATTAGCTGGTGAAAGTCCCCCAATTTTGGGGGATTTAGGGGGCTTTTATGTAGCAAATGAGACTTCTCAGACAACCTTTTAGGGATTGAAACATCTTCGCATTCTGTTTTCGTATTAACTTCTGCTATAAAATTGGTATCAAATAATAAACCAAAATAATCTTAACCAAAGTAAGACTCAAAAATGCCAAAAGATTCTACAAATCAAACATTTAACAACCAAAATAACACCAACAACGATTTTGAATTTCTTTTCACTCGTTCTATAGAGTTTCGCCAAGAAACAATATATTTCATTATCGTAGACCGCTTTTTTGATGGAGACCCCAGGAATAATGAAGGTCCAAATCCTAAATTATATGACCCAAATAAAGAAAAATGGGGTTTATATTGGGGTGGAGATTTACAGGGAATAATTGATCAACTTGGCTATCTCAAAAATATGGGAATTACAGCTATTTGGATGACTCCTTTATTTGAACAAATAGAAGAAGAATTATTTGAAATGGCTCCTATTCATGGCTATTGGGCGAAAGATTTTAAACGACTCAATCCTCGTTTAGTAGACAAAGATGATGAGATTTCTTTAGTAAAAAATCAGGAAACAGTTTTCGACAAATTAGTAGCAGCAGCTCATGATTTAGGAATAAAAATAATCTTGGATATTGTGTGTAATCATAGTAGCCCAGATGCAGGTGGTAAAAAAGGTCAGTTATTTGATGATGGAGTTTTAATTGCTGATTTTCATAACGATGTTAACGACTGGTATCACCATTATGGTGAAGTAGAAGATTGGGATGACAAATGGCAAGTCGAAAATAGAGAATTGGGAGGATTAGCAGATTTTAATGAGAATAATTCTGACTATAGAGATTATATTAAATCAGCAATTAAATTATGGTTAGACCGTGGAGTAGATGCGCTACGAATAGATACAATTAAACATATGCCATTATGGTTTTGGCAAGAATTTTATGCTGATATTAAAAGTCATAAACCTTCAGTATTTGTCTTTGGAGAATGGATTTTTAGCGGACCTTATGATGGTGCATCTCTGGAATTTGCTAATAAGTCTGGAATGTCAATGTTAGACTTTGGTTTTTGTGTGGCAATTCGACGCGCGCTAGGAAAATGTGAACCGGGAGGATTTCATATTATTCAAGAAGTATTAGACCAAGATAATGTTTATAATAGTGCTAGTGAGCTAGTGACATTTATTGATAACCATGATATCCCCAGGTTTCAAAATTTGAATCCAGACCCAGGAATTTTGAGATTAGCTATTAATTTAATTATGACTTCTCGTGGCATTCCCTGCATTTATTATGGTACAGAACAGTGTCTTTATAATGATACAGATGGTGGGGAAGAACCTTATAATCGCCCGATGATGGAAAAATGGGATACAGATACACCAATTTATCGGGATGTTCAATTATTATCAAAAGTACGTCGAATTAATCCTGCTGTTTCTCTGGGAAGTCAATGGCAAAAATATATTACTGAGGATGTTTATTGTTATGTGCGATGTTACCGAGATTATCGTTGTTTTGTAGCAATTAATCGAGGTAATTCAGTAACAATAGAACGGGTAGAAACTGATTTAGAAGATGGAGAATATATTTGTATTTTAACAAAGCGCTTTTTTGAGGTAAAAGATGGCGCATTACATAATTTAGAACTGGGTGTACAAGAGATGATAGTGATTAATTATTTAGGCGATCGCGTCAAGGGAAAATTAATCGTCCGAGCGCAATTAAATGGAGTTTCAACTAATCCTGGAGAAGCAATAGTAGTAACAGGAGATTGTCCTGAATTGGGAAATTGGGATATTAGTAAAGCTTACCAGTTAGAATATATTAATTCTAATACTTGGTTTAATGAAATTCCCTTTAATGAAAGTGCAGGAAAAGTAATTGCTTATAAATATGCAATTGTTTACCGGGATGAAAATGGAAATGAAACTGAAATTCCACAGCGAGAAAATTTAGTTTCTCGACAATGGTTATTAGCTGAAGAGGGTACGGTTAAGTGGCAAGATAATTGGGCTTATTGAAGGAAGAAGGAAGAGGGAAGAGGGAAGAAGGAAGAAGTTTAATTTTTAGGTGGTGATTATTGAAGAAGGAAAAGGGAAGAAGTTTTTTTTAATGAAAAATATAAATTTAAAATATGAGTGTTTTTGAATCTTAATTAAGAGGATATCTGAAAAGTTGTTTAATACTGAATTTTGCCCCCCTAGCCCCCCAATTCTGGGGGGAACAAGAATCCATTAGTTGGTAAAAGTCCCCCAATTTTGGGGGATTTAGGGGGCTTTGATGTAACAAATGAGACTTCTCAGACAACCTCTAATTCAATTTTGTGGAAGTATGTTAGACAAAGTACAAGTGAGAATTAAATTTATATGATTGATAACTGAAATGACTATCACAAATACCAAATCATTATTACCCCTACCACCAGGAAATTTTGGCCTACCTTTTGTTGGTGAAACTATCAGTTTCTTAACTGATAATACATTCGCCCAAACAAGAGAAAAAAAGTACGGAAAAATCTATAAAAGTCATATTTTTGGCAGTCCCACAGTATTTTTAGCCGGAGCAGAAGCAAATAAATTTTTGTTTTCCAATGAAAATAAATACTTTACTGCTACTTGGCCAAAAAGTACCAGGATTTTATTAGGCCCTAACTCTTTAGCTGTTCAACAAGGTAGTCTTCATCAACAACGGCGTAGACTATTGGCACAAGCTTTTCAACCTAGAGCTTTAGCAAATTATGCTCCCACAATGGAGACTATAACTGCTAGCTATTTGGAGAAGTGGGCAAAAATGGGTACGTTAACTTGGTATCCTGAAATTCGTGATTATACCTTTGATATTGCTAGTCATTTATTTATGGGTAGTGATGGGGGTTCCCAAACAAAATTAGCCAGTTTATTTGAAGAGTGGGTAAAAGGTTTATTTTCCATTCCCCTATCACTACCTTGGACAAGATTTGGAAAATCACTGCGTTGTCGGCAAAAATTACTCCAATACATTGAAGAAATAGTTTTGCAACGACAGCAACAACAAAACTTGGGTGAGGATGCCTTGGGAATACTCTTGCAAGCGCGGGATGAAGATGGAAATGCTTTACCTTTAGATGAATTGAAAGACCAAATATTATTATTGCTGTTTGCTGGTCACGAGACATTAACTTCAGCGATCGCTTCTTTCTGTCTATTAGTAACTCAAAACCCCAATGTACTTACCCGTATCCGTGAAGAACAAAAACAATATTCTCCCACAGAACCACTAACTACAGAAAATCTCAAACAGATGACCTATCTAGAACAAGTTCTCAAAGAAGTATTGCGTTTAATTCCGCCTGTGGGGGGTGGGTTCCGACAAGTAATTCAAGACTGTGAATTTGGTGGATATTCTATTCCAAAAGGTTGGTTAATTCAGTATCAAATTGGTAAGACTCAACAAGATGAAACTCTCTACCCAGAACATAACAATTTTGACCCCGACCGTTTTTCCCCAGAAAATGCTGTAGATAAACAAAAAATATTTGGTTATATTCCCTTTGGTGGTGGGATGCGGGAATGCTTAGGTAAAGAATTTGCTCGCCTAGAAATGAAGATTTTTGCCGCCAAGTTGTTACGGGGTTATGAATGGGAACTTCTACCAGAACAAGATTTAAGTCTAGTTGCAGTACCAACACCTAATCCCCGTGACGGTTTAAAAATAAAATTATGGCATTTGGATAGAGGAGAATAAAGCACTGAATAGGTATTTACAGCGGTTTTCATTTCGGTAGACCATAGTAGGGGCGTTAGCGGAGCTTTGCGTTAGCAAATGGCCATTTGCTAACGCCCCTACAAGATTTTTGTTGTGACAATGTGGTTCAGAGGTCGGCAAAAGCATAGATTATTGGCATTGGTGATTTGAGGTATGATATCATGTCCAGATAGGAGCGCGATAGAACTCCGTTCCACGCTCCGCGACTTCTACTCCTGTTTCTTATTCTTTCTTCTCTCCTGACTCAGTCCTCCTGAATTCCCCTCCTGGGAGGGGTTAGGGGTGGGTTGACTCCTAAAGAATTAAGATTAATATCATACACAAGCTTCAGCAACGCCAAATTATTTAGCTAAAACATAAGCGATCGCCTCTTCTAAATCTTCTTGAGTTAAACTTGTCAACATAAACACTTCTTGAACTGTCTTTCCTTGTCTAGCAATAAGTTTAAAACCACCTCGAATAGGCACTGAAACTTTTAACTTCATGTGGGGAATATGACTTTTGGATCTGCTGATGACTCCTGGAGTCACAGTTTCAATACCCTGACGTTGAGTTAGTTTCTCTAAAATAGGAATCAACCCTTCAATATGAGTGGAATGATTCCAAACTAGACGACCTTTAGATTTTGATGATTTTTTCATAGGACTTTCTCCATCTGTATATCCTCAGTCTACTGAAAGGGAGAGACTAGAGGCAAAAAAAAAGGCCAGGTCCATCATTTGGTGCTAGTGCATAGTAATGGTAGATAGAGTGTGGGGAGATGGGGAGATAAGGAGATGGGGGGATTGAGAAAGATGCTGAGGATATAGAGGGAAATATTTTTCTCACTGTTGTCTGTTCCTTGACTTATAGATAGTAACAAGACTTACGGAGGCTAACGAAACTATACACCATTTGTAGGGGCGGGCGGCCGTTAACCCCTACTATATTTGGTAGTTAGGTAAGTCCTGAGTAAATTTCACCACAGCTCAGAAGCGATCGCAACTTGACTTGAGCAAAAAGTCAAACTCCCTGTTTACTTTCTTACGAAATGCTAGGCAAACAAGGAAGCATTGTATTCGGACAAGTTGTTTACTCTTTATTTATTGTAGCAAAGAACGAGTTGCTTAGGACACAGACTGACGATCAACCTTAGACAGCAAGACAGAGGAATGTTTTTCCCACTGTTGCCTGTTCCCTGCTATAGACTTGAACCTGGACTGGGACTAATATCATGTCCGGTTGAACAATTATAAATAATTAGGGAGGAGACAGGAGACAGGAGATAGGAGATATGGAAAAAAGTGTTTTCATCACTAATTATCCGGACATGGTATAACTCATATCTACTTGATGTAGTTTTTCTGTGCTATCCCCTAATGTCTTTAGCCTAAGCTAAGTAGGTAGGTGTTGAAAATTATCGTTATGAAAAGGCAGGAGGCAGAGGGCAGGAGGCAGAAGGGAAGATAGTTTTTGGCAAATTTACTTTTCGTTACATACTTCTGTTTTTTTGCACCGTTCTACTTATTTTTTTATTTTGAATAGGTAATGGACACTTTGAATAAGTAAATGAACGGATAGGTGAGCAGAAAAATGAACGATTAGGCTAGAATTTTTGTGGTATTATTAATGAGGAAGCCAAACTAATTTATACAAGACTTACGCGTCAGGTAGGAAAAACTAGGATTTGAGATTGCTGTCCGTTGCGGACTGCTCCACAAACCCTGTTGGTCACTTTGGAGGGAAATACCTTGTACTGTGTAAGTCCTATGTATATATCAAGTTTATTGAGGCTTCACAAAATCATAAAATTACATGATCAGGATATTTACTTATGATTAAACAAATCATGTATCACAATGAAGTATTAGCGATGATTATTCCGGCTGATTTTAGAGAGCCTGGAATTCATTTTTTCACCCCAGATAACTATTCTCAACAGCTAGCTTACATGAGACACCCTCAAGGCAAAGAAATTCAACCTCATCGTCATAATATGGTAAGGCGAGAAGTTTTTTATACTCAAGAAGTTTTACTAATCAAGGAAGGAAAATTACTAGTAGATTTTTACAATGACCAACAGGAATATCTTGAAAGCCACATTTTAAATAAAGGAGACGTTATTTTACTAATCAAAGGTGGACACGGCTTCAAGATGTTAGAAGAAGTAGAAATGATTGAAGTAAAACAAGGCCCTTATGTAGGAAATCTTGATAAAACCCGCTTTGAACGAAGCGATAATAGTCGAGAACAAGTTCTAGCATAATACCAAAATCCGGTGATTATAGACTGATTGCCTAAATTACTTAATCCGCTTTATACAAATGTTTTGAATATTTTTAATATAGTTATATTAAAGCGGATTTCGTATAAATTTAAATTGTAAGGTAAAGAAAAATGACAGAATTTATTCCTGTGAATGAGCCTTTACTAAAGGGAAAAGAAAAGCAATATTTGAATGAATGTATTGATACTGGTTGGATTTCTTCTGAAGGCTCTTTTGTTAAACAATTTGAACAAGCTTTTGCGAATCGTGTAGGTAGAAAATATGGTATTGCTGTTTGTAATGGTTCAATGGCAATTGATGCAGCAATTAGTGCTTTAGGTATTGGTGAAGGAGATGAGGTTATTCTACCTACTTTTACTATTATTTCTTGTGCGGCAGCAATTGTTAGAGCAGGTGCAATTCCTGTTGTAGTAGATTGTGATTCTACTACTTGGAATATTGATATTAAGCAATTGGAAACTAAAATTACTCCGAAAACTAAAGCTATTATGGTGGTTCATATTTATGGATTACCAGTAGATATGAATCCAGTATTAGAAATAGCTGCAAAATATGGTTTAAAAATTCTTGAAGATGCAGCAGAAATGCACGGACAAACTTATTTTGGTAAACCTTGTGGTAGTTTTGGAGAATTGAGTACTTTTAGTTTTTATCCTAATAAACACGTTACGACTGGTGAAGGAGGAATGATTGTTACTGATGATGAAATACTAGCTGAAAAATGTCGGTCTTTGAGAAATCTTTGTTTTCAACCACAACAACGTTTTATCCATGAAGAATTAGGTTGGAATTTACGCATGACTAACCTACAAGCAGCATTAGGTTTGGCACAATTAGAAAGGTTAGATGAATTTATCCAGCGTAAGCGAAATATGGGTAAACTTTATACTGAACTTTTAGCAGATGTTTCTGAATTAGAATTACCTCTGACAAAAACAGAATATGCTGATAATATTTACTGGGTTTATGGGGTTGTACTCAAAGATTCTGTTTCTTTTGATGCTAAAGAAGCAATGAAAAAATTGCGCGAACAAAAAATAGGTACTCGTCCTTTTTTCTGGTGTATGCACGAACAACCAGTATTCCAAAAAATGGGATTATTTAAGCAAGAATCTTGCCCTGTAGCTGAAAATATAGCAAGACGTGGATTTTATCTTCCTAGTGGTTTAGCTTTAAATAACCAACAAATACAAACAGTTGTAAAATCATTAAAAACAATTTTTGCTTAATTATATTAATAGGTATTTAGGTGTTATATTATGTCCGGTTGAATAGTTATAAATAATAAAGGAGGAAGACCGAGTCAGGAAGACCGAGTCAGGAGGGAAAAAGAGGAGAAAGTTTTTTCATCACTAATTATCCGGACACGATATTATACCATTTATCAAGAGTAATGCTATATTTGGAAAGTGTCAAAATAAGCCTCAAAATAGCAAAGATGATTAAAGGCTTACATCACGTCAATAAATAGTATTTAGAAATAGAAATTTCAAGTAGAGCAAAGTTTTTGAGAATTGGTATTAGGTTTTCAAGTCGTAGGTTTTATACCAATTTAAAAAAAGAATTATACAAAATGGAAAGGTAGAGATTTATGCTTAAATTTTTAACCATTCAGTCGCTAGCATTCTGCCATGAAATTTCATCATTTATTGTATTTAAACGAGGAATTAAAATTAAGATTGAGCGATAATTAAAAGCCTGGGAAAAGGATTAATCATCAGCTAACTTTAGCTATTTATGTTTATTTTCATTGCTGATAACCCAGTTCCTCTGCAGGAGGCTATCTGACCGCTAATAGCTGTTTGCACAGCATTCCGCAGGAAATGCTTACTTTAAAATTAGCTCTCTCCAATGGTAGAAGCTACCTCTTTATATAATTTCCCCACCCTTTTTTTTCTTCTTTATTTCTTCCTTCTTCCTTCTTCCTTATTTTATAAATGGATGACAAATTTATGATAATTATCAAAGAACAATTATCTTGGCTAATAATATTAGCAGGAATTATTTATTCCTTGTATTTATTTTCTCAAGTCGCTTATGGTGCATTTTTTAATGGTGATTCTGGACTAAAAGCTTTATTAGCAAAACAATTAAGTAGTGGTAAATTGCGTTTTGACTTAATTCCATCTGAAGAAAAATGGGTGAAAGAACTTTGGAATCAAGGACTTTATCCCTATGAAAAACCGTTTGTTTTTTGTTTAAATAATCGCTACTACATTTCTTTCCCCTTTACTTTTTCTTTAATTACTGCGCCTTTCTATAAACTTTTTGGTTATAGAGGTTTATATCTGATTCCTGTAGTTTCTACCTGGGTTGTTTGGATAACTTTTAATTTAATTTGTCAATCTTTGAACTTTAACGTTATTAATACAAATCTAGGATTAATTGCTCTAATTTTTGCTTCAAATCTAACTTTATATAGTGCGATGTATTGGGAACATACATTAGCTATTGCCCTTTGTTTTGCGGGAATGAGTTTTTTCTTTATCCCTCAAATGTCTATATTTAATGTCATCATCACTGGATGTTTAGTTGGATTATCGGTTTGGGTTAGATCTGAGTTTTTTGCTATGGTTGGTGCTTTGACAATAGTTGTTATTTTACAAGCATTTTCTCAAAATAATTTACTAGCAGTTTTAACAAATCCCAACAATTTTAACTGGCAGGATCTATATCTGAATTTGCAAGTACCATTTTTCTACTTAATCAGTATGTTTTTGGTTGTCGGTGCTTTTTTAGTAACTAACAAAATTATTTATGGATATTTTTTAGGTCTTCATTCTCTGTTAGTGCTGGAAGAATTTTCCCTATCAAGAAGAATCGAAGAATTTAAAATAATTATTCAATTTTTAACTAAGTCTTTAATAGAATATTTTCCTCTAACCATTTTTCCTATATTTTACATTCTGTTATTTGGCATAGAAAATTCTCCTGATTTATTGAATGTTAATTTAATGATTGCTGCCCTTGTGTCAATAGGCATAATAATAACAGGATTTCAATTCATCAAAGGAGGTGTAAGAGAACTAAAAAATAAAATAAAAAAATGGTTTATTCCTTTGATAGCAACAATTTTATGGTTTTATTTCATGAGTAAAACAAGTTTAGAAGTGAATAATCAGATAACAATTATTTATTTGATATGTTTATTTTTTGTGGTAGGAGTATCTCTTTTAGTTGATATAGCACCTGATGAATTTACAGTTGGAGGAAAACAATGGGGACCAAGATATTTATTAATCCTTCTCCCCCTTATTTCTTTGATGGTGATTGAACAATTACAATACTTTCAAAATTTCTCATCAACTATATTCTATTATGTTGCTTTATTTACTGTTTTGACTTTTGTAGCTTTAGGCATATACAAAAACCTATATTTAGGAACAATATACATAAATAAAAACAGTAAAGATATTGAGCCGACAATTCAGTTTTTAGCTAAAAATACTGACCCTGTGGTTGCTGTTTCTCATCAACACGCAGCCCAAGCATTAGAGTTTTCTTTGCCGTCAAAAACTTTATTATTTCGTGCTGAAGAAAGCAAAGATTTATTAAATTTAGCTCAAGCATTGTTACAAAAAAGCTTAGATAAATTCACTTACATTTGTTATCCCCATCGTGTCTGTCGTCCATTAACAGAAGCCACTGAAAAACTTCAATTTAGTCAAAATAATCAATTATTTCAGGTGAAGTTAAATAATTTAGGAACCCATGGTAAATATCCTATTTATCAAGGAGAAATTGTTGAAATAAGTTAAGATAGCAATTCTAATATTGGTGAGGTACAAAATTCGTTTGTTTTAGGGAGTAGGGAGTAGTAATTCGATAAACAGGGGATATAAAAAAACAAGGTAGTGGTGCATTGTAATGGTGGTCTATTGTAATTATGTTGGTCAAGGAAACGGTAGTGGGAGCATTTTGCTCCCATGAAGCAGCGCTATTCATCCTCATCTACCATTACTATGTAGGACTACCAAAAAGAAAAACAACTGTATCTCACTAATTTAAGAAACGCTATATACATTTATTTTGGAAATAGTAAATATGAAGTTTAAAGGGAACATAAAATAGGGAAAATAGGGAAATAAAGGAGATGATATAAGACACAGAAATGAAAAATTTTATTATGCCTAATTAATGAGACTTGACCAGAACACTCTTTTTAAAATCTATATCTATAATTTCCAATTTAAATGCGCAACAGCTTAAAGCAATTAAGTTTTTCAAAATAGGTAAGAATTTAGCTATTAGCTGCCAGATCTCAGCTCTTATAAGGGGAATTTAATATATAGACTTTAAAAGCTGCTTTTATAGTAAAATTTAATTCTCATTCAATTAGTAAAGCTTTTATCTAGAACTAAAAAGAAGCAATAGCTGATGGCTGAATGCTGACGGCTGTTTGCGCAGCATTCCGGAGGAAATGCTTACCAAAATAGTAAAAAAATAAAAAAAAATTATGTCTAATCAATTAGTTTGCACTGTTTTACCTACTTTCAATGAAAAAGATAATATTCGTCCTTTAATTGAAACTTTAATAGCTAGCGTGCCTCATCCTTATCTCATTTTAGTCGTAGATGATAATTCTCCAGATGGTACTTGGAAAATAGTCGAAGAAATTGCCCATAATTACCCCCTTTCTCTTCAAGATGACAGTTTTAAATCTGGTGTAGAATTAATTAAACGTATTGACGAAAAAGGTTTAACTTCAGCAATTCAAAGAGGAATAAATGAAGCGATCGCTACTTATGATGCTAAAATTATTACCTGGATGGATTGTGATTTATCTATGCCACCAGAAGATGTACCTAAGTTAGTCAAAGTAATAAGAGAAGGGAATGCAGATGTGGCAGTAGGTTCTCGTTGGATAAAAGGTGGAAAAGATATTGCTCATGGTATGATGGCTCGTATCTTAAGCTGGATTATCAATAATTATGCGATGTTATTTCTGGGTAATCAAGTACATGATTATACCAGTGGTTTTATTGCAGCACGAAGTGAAGTATTAAAGAAAATTCCTTTAAAAGGTGATTATGGAGAATATTGTATTGATTTATTATGTCGTTCTTTTCGTTTAGGTTATCATTTGGTAGAAGTACCTTATGTTTGTGTACCTCGCACTACAGGAGAAAGTAAAACAGGGATTAATTTGTTAGATTATTTAGATAAAGGACGTGATTATGTAACAACAGTTTGGCGACTTTGGCGGCAAAAAGAAGCTTAACGAAGTCAAAATTCAAAAGTCAAAAGTCAAAAATAAAAAGTTAGAAGTTACAGTATATTTCGGGGAAATAAAGTCAGAAGTTACAGTATATTTCGGGGAAATGAGGTACAGGTTAATTAATTGATAATTACCTCTCGTTAAAACCGTCCTTCCAATAAGAGCGCGAACAAAAAACTTTCTCCTTTTACTACTCTTTCTTCTTCTTTCTTCTCTCCTGACTCCTAAATAATTAAGATTAATATCATACACGCGCTTCACCAACGCCAAAATAGGTAGTTTTGCTAATCTGTCTTGTACAAAACTTCTTGATAATTAATCGCTTAATAAACCATAATTATTGCTCTGCTGATTAAATATAAAAGCATTGACAAATAAAAAAAAGTGCCTTTTTGGAATCGAAAAAAGTGCAAATTTATCAGCTATTCATGCTCAAAAAGGAGCGTATTTTAGGCAAAAGTTGGGCAGAAAAATCATTCTTACAATTCTTACTTCTACCTCCTCGCTCATTCCCATTTCTCCTGTCTTCCCCTCCTGGGAGGGGTTAGGGGTGGGTTGTCTCCTTTCTCCTGTCTCCTACCCCCTACTAAAAGACTTTTTCAGTAAACCCATAATTAATAATTAGGTAAATTATGACTAAGTCAAAAATTTTTTCTCTTTTAAAATTAGATGAAATTATCGGTTTAGATTTACGATCGCTTGCCATATTTCGGATTGGTTTAGCGTTAATGACCCTTACGGATATAATTATTCGTTCTCAAGCTTTAAATGCTCATTATACTGATAATGGACTTTTACCACGTTCTGCTCTAATCGATATGCTTAATCCTTGGGATTGGTCAATTAATTTAATTAGCGGTCATCCTTTCATACAAGGATTAATATTTGCGGTAGCTATATTCTTTGCTTTAGCTATGTTATTCGGTTATCGTACCAGACTAGCAACTATTGCTACTTGGGCATTAATAATCTCTCTAAATAATCGTAATCCAGTATTAATTTTTGCCGCAGATCATGTGTTGCGGGCAATGCTTTTTTGGTCAATGTTTTTACCATTAGGTGCTTGTTATTCAATAGATAGTGCCCTTAATTCTGCCCGTAATCCTTTACCTAAAAGAGTATGCAGTGGAGCAACTTTAGCTTTTTTAATTCAACTTTGTTATATCTATATTTGGTCGGCAGCTTTTAAAACCAAAAGTGACATTTGGTGGCCTGATGGAGACGCTGTTTATTACTCATTAAGTTTTGACCAATATTCCACAGCATTTGGTCAATTTTTATTGAGTTTTCCTCAAGAAATTTTAAAATTACTGACTATTTCTGCACTGATTTTTGAGTGGGTTGGTCCGTTAATCATATTTATCCCTTTTCGGAATGCTTTATTTCGTTGTATAGCAATTGTTTCTTTTGTCTTATTACATATTGGTTTTGAACTATGTTTTCACATCGGCATTTTAAGTTATCTAAGTATCTGTAATTGGTTAGCATTAACACCTAGTGTAATTTGGGATAAAGCAGAACAAAAAATAGAAAATCAACAACGTCAAGGATTAACCATTTATTACGATGCTGATTGTGGTTTTTGTAAAAAAGTAGTTTATTTATTGCGTACCTTCTTAATTTTGCCGAAAACCCCTGTATTAATTGCACAAGATTATCCATCTATTTATGAGGATATGTTAGCCGAAAATTCTTGGGTAGTAGAAGATTGGCAAAAAAATCGTTACTTCAAATGGGAAGGAATAATTTATGTAGTGAGTTTATCTCCTTTATTTCGTTTTCTTGTACCTATCTTAAAATGGCAACCTTTAAAATCTTTAGGTACTAAAATTTATGAAACAATTGCTTCTAATCGTCAATTTGCAGGCAAGTTTACTGCACCTTTAAAATTTCGACCAATTGAAGTTTGCCCTTCCTTAATTTTCAACCTTATTACTATTACTTTACTTATACTTACTACGATGTGGAATTTTAGAAGTTTTGTCAAACAAACCTATGCTTCGCGTCAAGAGCAGAAAAATGATTGGATTACAGCTAGTCATAAACTACTAAATAGACGAACTCTTCAATATATTCATCCTATTGGTTACATGACTCGTTTAGATCAAACATGGAGTATTTTTGCTCCGGCGCCGCCAAGAGATGATGGTTGGCACGTCATTGAAGGTAAATTAAAAAATGGAAGTACAGTCAATGTTTTAGCAGAAAAACAACCAATTAGTTGGGATAAACCAAATATTAAACAGCGCCAAGAACTTTATGAAACAATTCAATGGCGAGTTTATTTGATTACTCTTAACCGTGCAGTAGGAAAAAAATTATATCCTCATTATGCAGCTTATCTCTGTCGTCAATGGAATTCTACTCATCAAGGTAAAAAACAATTAGATGGTTTGATTATTTACTATATGGATGAAAGAACTGTACCTCCTAATGAAATACAAACAGTTGAAAAAACAGTTCATTATGAAAAATCTTGTTCAAATAAGAGCGAATAGTTAGGGTTTGCGCTCAAAAGTCTTTTAGTAGAGGTAGGAGACAGGAGACAGGAGACAGGAGAAATGGGAATGAGCGAGGAGGTAGGAGTAAGAATTGTCCCTCAATTTTTCTGTCCGAAGGTTTGCCTTTTATGCTAACTTTTTGAGGGTTTTAGACTAAAACCAGCGCACTTTTTGGGGATTTAAGAAGGCTCAAACCTTTAGTTGTCAATGCTTTGAGATTAGAACGGTAAGCCCTAGTTATATCATGTCCGGATAATCAGTTATAAAAAAGCCTTCTGCCTTCCTAAGTTGCTTCATTCTCCATTTCTGACAAAATCTGCAAACTCTTTTCATCTGATAACTCCTGTTGACGACTTTCCCTGGCAACTTGCTGCAAAAATTTGAGATAATTCCGCCAAACAGTCTGACTATTAGGATGTTCTTGTCCTAGTTGTGAAAACAAAATAGCTAAAGCTTGCAGATACAATGGTTCCGCTGATTGGTATTTCCCTTGAGCACGATATAATCCTGCCAAGTTGTTGAGGTGGGTGGCAAGGGATGGATGATTAGCAGGCAGGGCAATTTTATCGATTTCTATGGCTTGTTGGTACAATGGTTCCGCTGATTGGTATTTCCCTTGAGCACGATATAATCCTGCCAAGTTGTTGAGGTGGGTGGCAAGGGATGGATGATTAGCAGGCAGGGCAATTTTATCGATTTCTATGGCTTGTTGGTACAATGGTTCCGCTGCTTGGTATTTCCCTTGAGAATTATATAAATTTGCCAGGTTGTTGAGACTGGAGGCAAGACAGGGATGATTAGGAGGCAGGGCGATTTTGACGATTTCTATGGCTTGTTGATACAATGGTTCTGCTGCTTGGTATTTCCCTTGAGAATTATATAAATTTGCCAGGTTGTTGTATAGAGTCGCAACATCAGTATTATCTTTGTCTAAAAATTTTTCAGCTATTTCTTTACACTTGACTAACCAAGTTTCTGCCTGTGAGTAAAATCCTTGAGCTTCATAAAACCTAACCAGTTGAATAAAAGGAATAATCAAATCATCATTGCTCAAATACTCAATCAAATGTTTTGCCACTTCCATAATATGGGGAATATCAACTTCAAGTTCCTTTACTTGCTCCAGTGTAATATTCTGGGGAATTTTCCCTGCCGCCCCCACCATCCCCACAACAAAACCACGTTTCAACTCATCCGCTTCTGGATCTTCTCTCAATTTTATCTGCAAAAACTCCCGCACCAGAGGATGCAAACTATAAACCCCAGATTCAACATTCTTAACTAAATGGAGATTTAGCAGATCCCCAAGAGCAATTTCCCACACTTCATCATCTTTCATCCTATCCAAAAACAAACGAATAGGTGTCAAAGCAAACAACCCCAAGCTCAAACCTATTTCTTGAGTCTGAGCATCCAACCTATCCCAACTCAAAGCGATCGCCTCTGCCACACCATGAGGATAATTAATCAACTCATTAGCAGACATTGCCCGATGTTCCAGACTCTTTCCCTGTAAACGCTGGAGCATTTTTGTCAAAGCTGAATTATCTCTATTCAAAGACTCCCAATATTCATCCAAATACCGCCCTACCAATTCGATCGCCAGAGGCAAATAACCCAACCATTTCAACAACTCCCTTGCTTTCCAGGGTTCCTGCAAAACTCTATCTCTACCCAATATTGACTTTAACAACTGCATCGCTGCCAAAGGTGGCAACACATCCAGAGGCAACTCCCGAAATGCCTTGCCAAAACTTTTACGGGTAGTCAGCAGTACCCGAAACCGAGAAAAGTCTGGAGGCAAAAAAGGCTTTACCTGAGTTTTGTAGTCAGTCACATCATTATATATTAGTAACGCCTCCCCCTCAGACCAATTTTGCCAACAGTAGCGCAACCTTCCCTGTAAATCTTCCTCCTCCGGTAGAATAAGTCCGAGATTATTCTGAGCAAACCTCAGTATCTGAATACCCACATCTCCCGCAGATACTTCCAACCAACAAATACCACCAGGGTAAACAGACTTATTAGCATGAGCGTATCGACGGGAAAGTTCCGTTTTACCAACACCTCCCATTCCAGAAATAGAAGCAATAGCAACCCGTTGATGATTTTTTAGCAATTCGTGGAGTTGGGCAAGTTCCCTTTCCCTTCCCACAAAAACCTTATTATTTAAACCTTCCTCCCCAGGAATATTGTATTTTTGGTTAGGATGTTGAGATTGGGTACTTTTCTTTGTCGGTGCCCATCCCGACGGCGGCAGTCATATTTGATTGAAGTTAACATTACCCTCAATAGTAGTTCCAGTATTACCTATAAAGTTTCCAGTATTACCTACAACGCCCCCAGTAATAGTGCTTCCCTGAAACAAAGCATTAATTTTCTCAGCAGTTATCCCTTGAGACTTTATTTCTTCCAACTTCGCCTCAAGATTTTTCACATATTCCGGATATTCCTCTTTAGCAACCGCAACCACATCAATAATATCTTGCTTAAGTTCTGGGTTTTGATTTGCCACTGCCTCCATTTCCCGTATCGCTTGCTCAAAATCTCCAGGAAAAGGATTTTCCCGTGCAGGTTTCAAAGCAGCAAAAGTATTCGCAGGCATTGTTTTTATCCCTTGCCATAACTTACCCAAATTTTCGGTAGTCTTTTCTGCTAAACCTTCCCCTGTTTTTTCCACATATTTAGTTAAAAAGTGGTAGGCGATCGCTACTGCCGTCAATTCTATAGGTTCCATTTTCCAGAGTCCTTTTTAGATAGTTAAAAGTAGCTTCTTATCCTAAAATATCGCTTCCGGAAAATTATAGAGTTTAATAATATTAGCAAATACAAATAGAGCTGCTGCATAAGCCCTTTCAATAATTAATAATTAATAACTCATTTACAACGACCCAGTTTTAGATGGAGATAGACTTATTTTTACTGCTAATGGTCTGACAAATGATTTTTTTAACTTTGCTGGAGTAGATTACACCTTGAAATTAGCTGGTTTTTCTAGTGACGGTGGTAATACTTTTTTCAGTGTGTTTAATTCTCCAGAAGATTCAGTAGCAAATACAGTATTATATGCTGATACCGAACCCAAAACAATAATTGCTCTGGGTTTATTTGGTATTTACTTAACAGCTTCATTAAATGTTAGAAAAGGGAGTAGGGAGTAGGGGGAAAGAATTGATAAATAGGGTTTGCTGAAAAAGTCTTAGCTTAATGCTGAACGCTGAATGCTTAAAAACTAATGTTCCTGCAACCAACTCAACAAATCTTCCAGACTATTTAAGTCTAAAAAATATTCTCCTAAGTCATCTAAATCTTCAACAGATAAATCTTCAATTTGACTACTTATTGCCTCTGGAATTTCTCCAAAACGCTTTTGAATTTGACGCATTATTAACCGCAATTTCCCTTTTTTTTCCCCTTTTTCCTCCGCATAACTTATCCGTCCTCTTTCATCTTGAAGCATCATTCCTCGGCGGTCAAGCATATCTAACTCTTCCGGTGTCATGTTAATTTGTTCGGCAATATTTAAAGCCTTTTCTATTTCCGAAACTTCTCCTAAATTCTCCGGTATCTCATCTAAACTGCTAGCTTCTTTGAGAAAATAAATCCACTTATCACTCAAACTTTCTAACTCAGACAAACTTTTCTTAAATTTGGGCAATTCCACAAAAATTAGTCGCAGTTCTTTATCCAAACATTCAAAATTTTTCTCCTCTTCTTTAAACACAAACTTATTAATTACCTTCTCACTCTTTTTAAATAACATAAAATCTGTAATTGTCACAGCGATCGCTGGATTTAGTAGAGGGTACTTTTCTCCTTTGTCTAACTGATTAGCATAAGCTTTAGCTAAATTGTAAGCTACCCGTTTATTAAAAGCTCCCATCCATGCTACTTGCATTTCAATCATCACCAGAGAACCATCGAATAAAACAGCTTTAACATCTAAATAGGTATCTTTTAATGAGATAACTTTACCAGGATTAAAAGGATTAACAATCGTCAAAGACTGAATCGTTTTTTCACCCCCATAAATAATTGCATTCAGAAAGCTAATTAAGATATCTTCACTTTCTTCTGAACCGAATATTTTTTTAAAAGCATAATCAATTTTAGGACTAACAAATTTCATAGTATTTTGTTTCCAAATTCATAATTAATAATTTCTAATTTACTCGGAGTACAACTTTAAATTTTTTTTGATTACCATAGTATTCACACACGTATATCTCTGGATCTTTTGTAGGCAAAATAACTCTTCCACACTCTACTGCCACTGATACGGGAACTGCGGGTAAAATATTGATAATGCAATTGTGTCCGTGTCTGGCCTGAATTTCATTGAGCAACTTACGATACTCATAGCTAAAGATTTCAAGTTGCCTTTTTGATTTTAAGAAATGCGGTGAAGGTTCAGAAATAGTTATCTGGTAAATACTACAATCACTTGAAAGCAAACTTTCGTATTTATCACGTTCAATTGAGTCGCTGATTGCCAATTTTAGAAATACGATTTCGCTTTGACCTTCTTTTTCGCAAGAAACAAAGTAATTAATCTCACTAATAGTCTCTTCTTGCCAAGACCAAGTTTTGCTTGTATTTTCTATATTCCTATGAGATTGGTAGATATCTGTTGGAACTGTATCACCTATACATTTTCCCAAATACATCAATAAAGGCATAGGTGATATTCCAAATAGAGAGATATGTTTTATTTTTACATCATCAACACCTTCATCCAAATATCTTGAAATTCTACGCTTAATCTTAGTCTCTGCAAATGCTTGCCATTGCTCAGGTGTCCCCATTCGATCAAAATCTTGTTCTTCTATTTTTATTCCTTTAGTATCTGTCGGAAATTTGGGAAACATTGCATTTCTTACAGCCTCAATATTGATAGGAACAGTTCTATCCCCAA
Source organism: Okeania sp. SIO2F5 (assembly GCF_010692685.1). Lineage (NCBI taxonomy): Bacteria > Bacillati > Cyanobacteriota > Cyanophyceae > Oscillatoriales > Microcoleaceae > Okeania > Okeania sp. SIO2F5. Next base: position 54,995 of record NZ_JAAHGU010000027.1, read on the forward strand.
TATTCACAGAGAAAACTAATACTGTAGATTTGTATATATCCTCTGGATAGTTCGTTTGTATCTCTATTCTATTTTCATGTTCTTGTTTCCAAGAACGTAATAATTCAATTGGGTACTTTTCTGGATGGTCATCTATTTCTTTATGGCAACTTTTGCATAAAAGCATTAGGTTGTCAAAATCCACTTGCATTTCTTCTGACTGGTCTGTTCCTCGGGGACCATCTTTACTAGAAGCAATAATGTGCGCAACTTCTGCAAAATTACCTTTACTTAACGTTAGACCGTTATACCAAACAGGTGTATTGCATCCTTTAAATTCGCACCGCCCTGCAGATTTTACCCACAGTTGTAATTTTGTTGTTTCAGGAATAGGTTTTCGTTTTGCCATTTTATGTACTGGGGAAATCTTTACCAAATACTTGTTTTAAAGCAGTACACGCATTACAAGAATTGTCTTCTTGTGATGCTATATTTAAGACTTTTTGCAAAATAGTTAATTTTTGTTTCATCAATTCTATTTGATTATCAGTCATTTTTTCAAAAAGGTCGTTATAGGGTTGAACAGGAAGTTTCACACTTATTTGGTTTTGCCAAGAAAACATTCCAATAATTCCGTTGACAACCATTTGTAAAGCCCTCAAATCATTGTATTGGTAAGAGTAAGTATAAGTTCCATAATTATCATCTTTTTCTGCTGTAAAAAGATTATAACAACAAGCAGTTAAAGCTATTCCTGTAGGTCGTCCTCTAACTGAAGAGAAATTACAGTCTTTCCACCTCTTCAAATACCTTATAATTCTACGAAATTGGTCTCTATCTGAACTATCAGCAATTTTAGACTTCAAAAGCTCTTTAAGCTTGAAAGGATCAGACAATTCCCAAATTTTCTTATCTTCAGATGAATTGATTAAGCCTTTGGCAATATAAGTTACTTCGTTTCCCCAAGAATTCCTCTCAGTTGAGTAAATAGCCAGATCGACATGAAAATCTTTTTGACTATTCTCATGATATTGGACTCTTACACAAGGTCTTTTTATTTCAACTGTTCTTTTGCCTGTCTTTAGAGCATGGCAAACCCATTTTTTGACTTCAACTGGCTTATAATCACTTCTTGAAAAATTAAAAATTATGCCTACATCAATGTCATAGTCATCTCCTGGAAGGGGTTCTACTCCTGTTGCCAAGTTATAACTTCCTTGGTTAAAGAATTCAAATGTAGGCGTACATCTGGGAAATAACCTTTCTAAACCACTTTTTAAATTATTAACAATTAAGTCTCTCTTATCGCGCAATAGTTGGCTATCATCAAAATCTATTTTGATAGTGTCATGAAATTTATTAAATTGAGTTTGTAGATTTGCCATAATTTTAGTGATGGAAATCTGTAGTGTTACACAAGTAGTGATTTTGGTAATTAGCCTCCTGACAATGAAAGAGATTTATTTGTAAATATCATTGCATCTACAAGATTACCAGACTACTTTCTCCACAATAATAAAACTATAAATACTGAAAGTAAAATCACTTCTGTTCCTAATAAGCCATAATAAAGACAAAAGCAAGAATTTTTAGATATATTCCCATCCGGAAATTATTGGCTATTTGTACAAAATAATTCATATTTCGGTTTTAATAAAACCTTGAATAGTGCGGATTAAATTGACAAATAAATAATCAATAAAATCCGCACTTTTTTTCAGAATAATTATTATTCCAATCAACCAATTTCAGTTGACTGATAACTGTATTTACCTCTTCACCAACTTCTTACTCAGCTTCCGCAACCGAACTGACTCAGGAGTAATCTCCACCAACTCATCTGGTCCGATATATTCCAACGCTCGCTCCAAACTCATATCCACAGGCGTTTGCAACTGCACCAATTCATCCCCAGTAGCAGAACGATGGTTAGTCAACTGCTTAGTTTTACACACATTCAAATCCAAATCTTGAGGACGGTTATGCTCTCCTACAATCATACCCTTATAAACCTTCGTACCAGGAGTAATAAAAAACACTCCACGGTCTTCAGCATTTTTCAACGCATAAAAAGTTGCCACACCTTCCTCAAATACAATAATTACCCCATTGCGTCGTGCTTCAATTTCACCAATAAACGGACGATAATCTAAGAAACTGTGGTTCATAATACCTTCACCACGAGTCAGACGCATAAACTCACCCCGGAAACCAATCAAACCACGAGCAGGAACAGAAAAATCTAACTGAGTACGACCATTAGTACCCACCTGCATATTCTGCATTTCACCTTTGCGCTGACCTATTCTTTCGATGCAACCACCAACAGCATCTTCAGGAACATCCATTACTAAAAGTTCAAATGGTTCGCATGGTTGACCATTTACTTCTCGATAAATAACTTGAGGTTGGGAAACTTGAAACTCATAACCTTCTCGACGCATGGTTTCAATCAAAATACCTAAGTGTAGTTCCCCACGACCAGAAACAGAAAATTTCTCTGGAGAGTCAGTTTCCTCTACTCGCAATGCAACATTAGTTTCTAACTCTCGCATCAAGCGATCGCGTACTTGTCGAGAAGTTACAAATTTTCCTTCCTTACCAGCAAATGGAGAGTCATTTACAGAGAAAGTCATTTGCAGAGTAGGTTCATCTACTTTAATTAAAGGTAGTGCTTGAGGTTCATTAGGACAAGTAATAGTTTCACCAATATTAGCATCACTAAATCCAGCAACTGCCACAAGATTACCAGCAGCAGCTTCTTCAATGTCAATGCGTGCCAGACCTTCAAACCCCATTAGTTTGGAAATTTTTGATTTGACAATACTCCCATCTTCTTTGACAATTGCTGCTTGTTGCCCAGACCTAATCACACCATTGTGAATCCGACCTACAACTATTCTGCCCAAATATTCTGAATAGTCGAGAGTTGTCACCTGTAACTGTAGAGGTTTTTCAGGGTCTCCCACTGGTGGTGGGACATGATCTAAAATAGCATCGAAGAGACACTGCATATCTGTAGACTCTACATCCAGGTCTTTTTTGGCGTAACCTGCTAAACCAGAGGCAAACAGATAGGGAAAGTCACATTGGTCATCATCTGCTCCCAGTTCTATAAATAGGTCTAGAACTTTATCCACCGCAGCGTGGGGGTCAGCTCGGGGACGGTCAATTTTGTTGACGATAACTATGGGCCGTAATCCTTTTTCCAGAGCTTTTTTGAGGACGAAGCGAGTTTGAGGCATTGGGCCTTCATTAGCATCAACAATGAGCAAACAACCGTCAACCATACCCAGGACTCGTTCTACTTCTCCTCCAAAGTCAGCGTGACCGGGGGTATCAACAATATTAATTAGAGTATCCTTGTATCTTACGGCAGTATTTTTGGAAAGAATTGTAATCCCACGTTCCCTTTCCAAGTCGTTGGAGTCCATTACACAATCAGGAACCTCTTCCCCTTCGCGGAAGATACCGGATTGTTTGAGGAGTGAGTCAACTAGGGTTGTTTTGCCATGGTCAACGTGGGCGATGATGGCTACGTTGCGAATAGGAAGAGACATAAGAAGTTTTGATTACAACTATTAGTGTTAAGTTTATTTAACTATTGTACCTGACAGAAGACAAAGATGGGCTAAGTGTAATCTTCAAATTATTTTCAAGTCTCACTATTACTATTACTATATTGATAATAATTTCATTAGCATTCATACTTACTTATTTTCATTTATAAGTATTTTCATATTAAGTATAAACTTTAGTTCACAAATAAAAAGTGATGTAATTTACTTTTGATAGCTTCTTTGAGTTGATAGTTATTTTTATACCTTTTATAGATAAAAATTGGCATCTAATCTAAATAGCAAGTTCATTTATTTATTCATTCCTTAAGCTTGTATTTTTTGCCAATAAATCTGATATTTAATTAAAGATTTATTTAAGATTTTCTACAATTTACTTCGCACAAAAAATCTGTTATAATTAATTGATTACACAATTACTTTTATTTGTTTGAGTGCTATCTATGGCTTTACCACCATCATTAGAACGTATTGTTAAAAAATTCCAACGGGCATCTTCTAATAAGTTGCGCTATGAACAACTGCTTTGGTACGCAAAAAAATTACCTGATTTTCCAGAAGCTGAAAAGATACCAGAAAACAAGGTTTATGGTTGCCAATCTCAGGTATATATTACTGCCAATTTAAATGATGGTAAGGTTTGGTATCAAGGTGATTCTGATGCTCAGTTAGTGAAGGGATTAGTGGCCTTATTAATTGAGGGAATTAATGGATTAACTCCTGAAGAAATTGAGCAAATCACTCCAGATTTTATTCAAGAAACAGGTTTAGCAGTAAGTTTGACTCCTTCCCGTGCTAATGGTTTTTATAATATTTTTCAAATGATGAAAAGTCAAGCTAATGTATATTCAAAATAACTTAGTTAAAGATGATCTAATAGACATCTCCATAAAATAGGGAATAGGGAAAAGTAATTGACAATTTATTGATAAGAATTGATTTTATTTTTAATTTTTGGAGAAGTCTAATATATATAATTGAAAACACAAATAATTGACTTTTTTATGAAAATATAGTAAGTATGCTCTCCGTTCCCACAATATATTAACCGACAATGAAACAAACCTGCACTTTGTATGGGATGCTATCGGTGGGAGAGTAATCCCCATTGACCGAAAAAATGGGTCTCAAGCCTTACCCTTTTAGGACGACTTTTCTATTAATTTTTTAGCATTTTCAATTTCTGTTTCCGGTATAGAGTCTATCCACTCTTCAACAATTTTAGTTAAACTTTTGTCCTCCAAAAATGTGTCAACCTGCCCTGAATCTTTTAAACAACTTAGTTTGTTTGATTGATGGCCGGCGAGGATATTAACCAGACACTATACACTATAAATAATAAATTGAGTCTTTTTTTAAAAAAACCTAGACAATTCTATTTTAACAAGTTTAGAATAAGGTAGTTTAATTAATTCTCTAAATTAGTTTTCAAAAAAACTTATACTGTAGATGATTGCTGGAGGAAACATAAAAGATATGGATATGGAAGCCCTGAGAGAACGTGCGGGGCTTACCCGTGCAGAAGTAGCAGATCGACTAGGAATAAGCGAAACCAGTGTTCGTAACTGGGAAACGGGGCGTACAGAACCAACAATGACTCCCCAAAAGTACCTAGAAATTCTGGATATTTTAAAATGTACTCCAGAAGAATTAGCAGTAGCTAGTGACAAGTCCATTAGTCAACGCCACAAGCGCAAACCAGGTAGACCAAGAAAAATGATCGACAATAATAATGGAGCAAGTGAGGTAAAAAGTGCAGAATCAGCAACTGGCCATTAATGAAATTGGTGATTAAAAAATCAGCAAGTGATCGGCACAAATTTTAATTTTGCCTTGAGTAAAGTATGATTTCAGTGAAAGTGCAGGAGTGAAAATTTTGAATAAGCTCGGTCTATTTAAGAAAAAATCTCCAGATGAACCGAAATTGTCAGTAGATGACATTCCAGAAGCTGTAAGAGATGAATACGAAAGTCCAAAACAGCAACCTATTCAGTCTCAGAAAAAATGGCAGATTTGGAAATTATTAGGTATAGGGGCGATCGCTCTGATGATTAGTATTGGTTTGCACTTCCAACTTCATCAAACTCAAGACAAAGCTTTTGTTAGCCAAATCAAACAAAATTTAGGCATAAAATTAGTTGAACCATCTGCAACTCCTACAGAAGTAGAAGAAACCCCCTCACCATCTCCAACTCCTTCTATCCAGCAGCAAGAAAATATTCTTGGACATTTGCCATATAAAGAGGCAACTTGGCAGGAACTAACACCAGTTTTTGGTAATCAAAATGTCAGACTCCGCTCAAATGCAGCAGAAAGATTTAATGCTATGACAGATGCAGCTTGGGCGACAAATATTAATTTAGTTCCTATTTCCGGGTTTAGAACTTTGGCAGATCAAGAGTATTTGTTTTTTGAGCTAAAGGCAAAGCGAGGACAGGCAACATATCAACGAGCCGAAGTTAGTGCCCCTCCCGGTTATAGTGAACATCATACAGGCTATGCCATTGATATTGGAGATGCTAGAGTACCAGATAGTTATCTCAAAGTTAGTTTTGAAAATACAAAAGCTTTCCAATGGTTGCAAGAAAATGCAGGTAACTATGGTTTTGAGTTATCGTTTCCGAGAGATAATCCTCAAGGCATTAGTTATGAACCCTGGCATTGGCGCTTTGTAGGTGATAGTCATAGTTCAGAAACTTTTGAACAAGCTAGGTCACTTGAACAAGATCGACAAACTGAGAATCAGGATTTAAGTAATCTTGAGAATTAAGTAATATCAAAACTTCCTGTCAGAAAGTTGCTTGAAAACTTGATCGCCAGACTCAACTTCTGGCAACTTTAAGCGTTGGTAAAGTGCGTGTATGATATTCATCTTAATTCTTTAGGAGTCAACCCACCCGCGCGCCCCTCCCTGGAGGGGAAGTCAGTCGGACTTCCTTAGGAGGGAAGAAATAATCAGAAACCCCGAATAGAAGGAGAAAGTTTTTTGGTCGCGTAAAGGTCACGGAGTTCTATCGCGCTCTTATCCGGACATGATATCATACCTCTTTTCACCAACGCCCAACTTTAAATCATCCTTTAAATTAATTTATCAAGAAATATTGATTTATTTTAAATTTTTGGGCGTTGGTGAATCAAGCGATGAAAGCTAAATTTATAAGGTATAAAATGCTTTTTAATTAGTATTTAGGCGATTGCCATTTAAAAAAATCATAGCCAAAATCACCAACGCCAATTTTTGTTCATAATCAGTTATTAGCAAATAATTTTGAGCTAAAACTTAATTTATAGCACTACGCAAATACGTTAGGACGTTTATATAGCAATAAGCGCTGGTATATTTACAAATTGCAGGAAGGGCAAAATAGCTAAAATCTTATATGATCGGCAATTTATTCCCCCTTCCGGAGCTGTTGCCTGTTGCCTGCGCACAGCGCTATAAATGCTCAAACGAGCGTCAGGGATTACTTCTGACTTTTATACGGGCGTTTTGATCCGCAACATGTAAAGCAGCAGCTCTACGTTAGCAAATGGCCATTAGCTAGCGCACAACTACATTAACGCCCCTACTAACTTCTGTACGTCGCCAATCCGACGGCTCCCCTATGCGCGTAGCGCTATAGGTAAACGGTTCTCTTAGTGGTCTGTCAGCTTTGAATTGATGGGTTGAGACGAGCAGGGGGAGCAGAAAGGATAGAGACTGCAGAGGAAAATTAACCCATCAAAACTAACTTTACAAAATACTAGCGGGCAGGTTCCGGATATTCTCTTCAACTTCAGAAAATATAACTATCCTGAGTTCGGACTGTCGGTTGATAGAAACTTGAGCTTCTATCGATCTCAAAAATGCGGTTGGCTTGACTGTAAATTTCTATGGACAAGATACCGCTGACAGCATCGGTTGCAGCAGGAAGTAAGCATTAAAAATTCACTTGATGTGAAGCTTTATATCAGTTTTATGGAACAGTAAATCATGCTGAGTAATTTGCAAAAAAGAACAGCCCAAGCTATCATCAATATCTTTGAAACTAGCAGGGTTGTGGGAGATTATTCTTTAGTTGTTTGTGCTCCAGGAGACCCTGGTGGATTAACCTATGGAAAATCCCAGACCACGATCAATAGTGGTAATCTCTACTTGTTAATCAAAGCTTATACAGAAGCAGATGGAGCAAAGTTTGCTGATGAATTGTCTCCCTATCTAAAAAGTTTAAAACAACAGGATAGAACTCTCTGTGACGATAGAAATTTACATAGAATTTTGCGTCAAGCAGGCAAACAAGACGATGTGATGATAGACACACAAGATGCTTTCTTTGATCGGGTTTATTGGACTTCTGCGATTAACCGAGCGACTTCACTTGGTATTGAAACTGCTTTAGGGACTGCAGTTGTTTATGACAGTACAATTCATGGTTCCTGGGGACGAATGCGCGATCTCACAATTGAAAGGTATGGTCATCCTTCTGAGATTGGAGAGCACCCTTGGATTTCTAACTACATCAATGTTCGACGAGAATGGTTAGCTAATCATTCCATCAGAATTCTAAATAGAACCGTTTATCGAATGGATGCTTTCCGGAAAATAATTGACATAGGAAACTGGAGCTTAAACTTACCTTTGAATGTGAGGAGTTTAGTAATCAGTGAAGAAACATTAATTCCAGATATTATTGTTGCTCCTGTAGTAAGTGGACTTCTGTTATTTTTAACAGAACCTTATATGAGAGGAGGAGATGTTAGAGAAGTACAACAGGCGTTAGTTGATCGCGGTTTCTATCTAGAAGATGGAATTGATAGCGTTTTCGGTCCTCAAACAGATGCAGCCATTAAAAAGTTTCAACAACAAAATTGGTTGGTAGTTGATGGAATTGTTGGTTCAGCAACCCGTTCAGCACTAGGTATAGATAATGATTAAACTTGGATTAAGTAAGGAGAAAAACTAATGGGAATTTTATCAATGGGTTCATCAGGTGAAGGTGTAAAACGTCTTCAAGAAAGACTCAAAGAATTTTCTTTCTATCAAGGAGAAATTACTGGTAATTTTGATGCAGCAACAGAAGTAGCTGTTAAATCTTTTCAAGATGCTGATGGGTTAGCGGCTGACGGAGTTGTTAGTTTAATGGCCTTGCACGCATTAGGTTTATTACACTTAGAAACAATTGAATAAAGGAAAAACACAAAATGCAAATGCTAAAAAACGTTACGCCTTGTCTATGAACAAAAATTGCTTATGAGTTATCCCGTCAAATTCTGCCTGAAGTGAATAACGTTGTCCCAGGAACTCTTGTAGATTTTTCAGACCTTAATATTTCCATTGATCCAAAGCAATTTCCTTTATTACAGCAAGCTGCCAAAAATGCACTAAGAAGAGCGATCCAAAACCGAGGCACCACAATGGGGATTAACTCAGCCTATCGCACTTGTGCTCAACAATATCTATTGCGTTACTGGTTTGAATATGGAAATCCCTGCGGTTTTCAAGCTGTTGCACAACCAGGAAGTAGTAGTCATGAAAGTGGTTTAGCTTTAGATGTTGCTGACTGGAGTGGTTGGAGACCTTATTTAGAAGCTCAAGGCTGGACTTGCTATGGTCAGGGGGATGTAGTTCATTTTACTTTTCCTGGAATTCCCATTGCGAATGTGGAAATTCAAGCGTTTCAAACTCTTTGGAACAGGAACCATCTCAACGATCAAATTGATGCTGATGGTTTATATGGACTGGAAACGGCAAGTAAACTCAGTATTTCTCCCTCAGAAGGTTTTGGAGGAGACCCAGGACTGCGAATTCTGCGATTAGCTAGTCCTTTTATGAGGGGTGGAGACGTTCGTCGAATTCAGAAGAAATTGAAAGAAGGTGGTTATCTTAATAATGATAGTGACGTTGAGGGTATCTATGGACCAATAACAGAAGCTGCTGTCAGGAAATTTCAAACCAATGAAGGAATTACAGTTGATGGGGTTGTTGGTCCTGAAACTTATAGAAAATTAGGGATTGAGTAGTTTGAATTGAACATTGAGGTAGAGGGCAAACCTTGGTTAGTTGTCATTAAAAATTTACTCTGAAAACCTAATTCTTGTTGATTTTATAGTATTTAAAAAATATAGAATATAACTTAAATGTTGTTTTATAATAATGAGAAATAACTACTATAAATTCAATATATGAGACAAACTTCCCTGAATATTATTGCGATTAGTATTTTTATAATGACAATGTCTGCTTTACTAGGACCAATTTTTAATATATCCCCAGTAATACCAGCGATCGCTACTTTTTCTGTGATGGTACTAGCTGCTATAGATACATTAGGATGGCAAGGTCAGGCAAGTATGATTATTGTAGACTTAGTGGAAGGTACATCCTCAGAAAGACGCAACCGGATTATTAGTCACGAAGCTGGACATTTTTTGGTAGCTTATTTGTTAGATATCCCTGTTAGTGGGTATGCTCTCAGTGCATGGGAGGCATTTCGGCAAGGTCAGTCTGCTCAGGGTGGGGTTAGGTTTAATGACGAAAAGTTGGCTGCCCAGTTACAGAGGGGTATGGTTTCTGAACAAGCTATAGACCAATATTTTACGGTCTGGATGGCGGGTATTGCTGCAGAAGATTTAGTTTATGGTAACGCTGAGGGTGGGGCAGAAGACCGGGCAAAAATTACAGTAATCTTAACACAATTAAAGCGCTCTACAGAATCTAAACTTAAACAAAGTTGGGCATCCTTGCAAGCACGAAGTTTAATCGAAAATCATCAATCTGCTTATCAAGCATTAGTGACTGCGATGACACAAAAAGCTTCTGTATCTGAATGTTATCAAACTATTGAGGAACATATTTCTGCAGATCGGACATGAGACTTATAGCCTTTTTATCTGGGATATGGAAACCAAGTACTATTAAATAGGGAATAGTAAAGGTGGGAAAACATCAGGATATAGGGTACTGGAACAGTGCGCTTTTTTGATCAGAAAAACCTCAATCTAGATTTACATCTCAAATAAAAACACTATCAGGAGTTATGCATGAGGTACGAAAAACTATGATTTGAAATTGCTGCCCTGTAGGTTGCTTAAGACAAAAATACGCTGCAGGTCTGTAAGTCCTGACTATATTATATTATAGCAATGAGCGCTGGCATCTTTACATGTTACATAGATATTTGCAATGTAATATAAAAGTAACTGTATGAGCTGTATTTTTCATAAATTAGGCGATCGCTAAACCTTAAAGTTTTAAGGATGTCTGTAATGGTATTGATAATTTACAGTTTATAGCTTGAAATTGTTTAC
>NZ_JAAHGU010000270.1:0-3052 GCF_010692685.1 Okeania sp. SIO2F5
CTGCTGACTCTAGCATAGGCCACGGTCAAAGAATTATCTTGTTTGTTGCCTATTAAATCAGATACTGTAAACCGTCGATGACCTCCTTCGGTACGGCTTGAATTTAGCCGTCCTTCAGCTTCCCATCGTCTGATTGTTTTGGTTGACACTCCTAGCAGTTCTGCTGCTTCAGATATAGTTAATAAGTTAGACATAAATCTAGTATATCACAAGAAATGTCTAATAATGTCGATTTTTATCCAATTATTTTAATACTGTTGATAGCCCCTGATCGTATCTTTTGAGGGAAAGGTTATACTAAGTCGCGATCGCCAACCTCTTAAGCATCAGTCGAATAAAACAAAGATTAATCTTGGCTGTGGCATTTTCCAGAGTTCTTTTCCTGCGGAATGCTGCGCAAACAAAATTTTTAGTCAAGCTTTTACACCTTTCCATCCAAGAGTTGGTTATGCACGATGACCCACCTGGCCTTGACGGGAACAAATCCTGTTTTTCCTTGCTGTTTTTTCTCCACCTGTGAAGGTTTTGGTGATAGTTTAAACCGAATCTTGGTCATAATTGCTGGATAAATTTTCTTTAACTCCTGTGCTATTTTTTCGTATGGGATATCCATTGTCAAGTAAGATAGTAATTTTAGTATGGGTTAACAGGTTTGGACTTAAAGTAATCAATGTTATCTGACAACATTTCTATTAATCCCTGATCGTCAGATACATTGGCTTTGGTGCAATAAGTAAAAAAAGCGCACCGCCCGCTCTGAGGTTTCCTCAGAGTAAGGACGGAGCAAGAAGGAAAACCGAGACTATCAACTGCGTTCCGGTCTTTTAATTCCGTTGGTAGCCTTGTAAAAACAGAATCCCTTGGACTTGATACTAGCATTACAGGTATTTTTTACAGATAAGTGAATCAATGATGATTAAAGTTGTCCATCTGGCTTTTTTTTACCTGTTGACGTACAACACAGATGCAATACATCTCTAATCTTCAAGGGTCACCCCTGATGCTCGCCACTGCTTGTAGTGCCAAAATACAGTTGAATAGGGTGGTAAATATGCAGGGTAGATCACACCAGTTACAACCATTCTTTAATTGATATAAGATACCATCTAAGATTTCTCTGTTGCTCCATTTTGTAGGATAAGTTTTCTTCTTTTTTGGTAATAATGGTTCAATCAGAACCCATTCAAAGTCTGTTAAACTGCTTGAATACCGCATTTTCTCATGCGGCGTTGGCGTTGGCGGAGCAAGTGCGGCAGCTATATCGCTCATTAGTATAATCTTTTTAGGAAAAGATACGGTTAGGGATTCTATAAATTATCAATCATCGGCGACCATTTAACTTTTACCTGCTTGCTGAAAATCTCAAATATCTCACAACTAAAATAATATTTGTATAAGTGATTAAATCAAAATGATAATTGTGTAGGGTAGCATTAAAAATATTAACTAATTAGTGAGTAAATAAATATAATGGCTAATGGTATTGCATCGGTTTCTCGATCAGATTTGTCAAGTCGGCGACAAACATTGCTGCGTCAAAGACGATTAAGATTAGTAGTTATAATATGGCAAATACTAGCAGTTGGTGGTTTAGCAGGAACTTTGCTCTGGGCAATTACTCAGCCCATTTGGCTCATAACTAAACAGGAACAGTTAAGTGTAGAAGGTAATCAATTACTTTCAGACCGAGCAATATTATCTCTAATTCCTTTAGAGTATCCTCAGTCTCTTTGGAAAATTAAACCACAGGTACTAGCTAAAAATTTAGAGTCCCACGGCCCAATTGCCCGGGCAAAAATTAGTCGGCAGTTATTTCCTCTCAGTTTAAAGATTGAGATTACAGAGAGACGTCCTGTGGCAATTACTCAACTGAAGAGTAAAGTAGGTGCTGGTAACTCACAAAAAATGGGGTGGTTAGATGCCGAAGGGAATTGGATCCCCCTAGAAAGTTTTTCTGCTCTAGAAAGAACTCAATCTTTACCTACTCTAAAAGTAATTGGTTTTACTGAACAGTATCGTAAATATTGGCATCTGCTATACCAAAGCCTAAGTCTTAGCCCTGTTAAAGTGTTCGAGATTAATTGGCAAGATCCAGGAAACTTAATTCTAACGACTGAACTGGGAATAGTTCATCTAGGACAGTACAGTTCTCGATTTAGCGAACAATTAAATGTTCTAGACCAAATGCGAGAATTACCAAATAAAATTGATGCTCGCCGAATTGCCTATATCGATCTGAAAAATCCAGAATATCCTTTAATCCAATTACCAAATAAATCTAGAGGAATTAAAATTCAGTCGAATTAAATCGACAATAATTTCAAAGTATATTAAAATATTCCCTTTGGTTTTAGAAAAAATCCAAAGTAAATTTAATTATATGTCCTTCCAATTTTTAAAGTTGCAAATTGAAATCTCCAAAAAAACAGAAAAATTAGAGACGTTCAATCATTAGCTAAGTTCCCAATAGAGAAAAACTAATAAATATTCTGAGTTTGTTGGGTTATAATCCAAAAAGATTCGGCAAGAAGTCCTCCGTTATAATCTCCGATTTAACGGGAAGGGAATTGCCTGTGGTAAATTAAACAGGTGTCGATTGATGTTCAAATATAGCAATAAAGAGTAGTATAAAAATTATGATAATTACTCATTGCTACAAAATTAAGCCCACTTGTGAACAGTCAGCCAAAATTGATTATTGGCTAAAACTTTTACGAAGGCATTGGAATTACGCCCTAGGTCAAAGACTAGACTGGTTGCATAGAACCAAATGTCAAACTGACCGTTGCTCAATAGTTTCATGTCCTATTGCTGAGATTCCCAGTAGACCAGATTATTATTTTCAGCAATCAGCACTTAAACAGACAAACAAGCTATTTCCTGACTACAAAGAAATCTCCATACGAAGTCCAGCAAATTAATTTGCAAAGACTAGATCAAGCTTGGAAGTGTTGGTTAATACCTGATAAAACTGGTAAACATGGAGGACGACCAAGATTTAAAAAATCAGGTAAATTAAGGTCATTTTGTTTCAGTAGAGTTAATCATCCGC
>NZ_JAAHGU010000271.1:0-3016 GCF_010692685.1 Okeania sp. SIO2F5
AAAGTACTTGTTAGTATTGAGTCTTTGGTAGAAATAGAAGAGTCGGCAGCTCGGCTACGATTTGCGATCTTTGAAACTGACGCTGAATAGTTTAGTGTAATAGGTTGACATCTCCCCCGGTGAAACAGGGGGGCAAAAGAAAGTTTTGTGTAAGCATTTAGCTTTCAGCTTTCAGTCATCAGTTTATGCGCTTTTAGCTGACGGCTGACTGCTTACAGTTTTGTTCCCTGGGGGCTAGGGGCAATGATTAATGACTACCTCTTCTACAACTTCCCTAAATCCTAACTCTTAACTCTTAACTATTGCCTACTGCCTACTCCCTACCCTAACAAAAAGACTTTCTATATGCAAACCCTAATTAGTATTACTAAATCGTTTGGAAAAATTGTCGATCGCCTGTTGTAGATCGTCTTCTGTGAGAGACTGTAATACACCGAAAGTAAATGGTTGTTGATTAATATATTGTAGATAAGACCCACTTAGATATGGTAATGATTGAGATTGATTTATCAGATAAGCTTGAAAAAAGGCTAAACCTAGTACCTGGATAAAAGGATAAGCTAAAGTAGGATCGGGACCAATTAATTTGATTGGTAGTTCTATAGAAACTTCCTCTTCTTCTTCTACAGCAATAAACGAAAAGTGAGTTGCTGGTTCACTAATAACTAAATATTTATCTGTAGTAGTTAAGCTAATGAATGGATAAATTTGCTCTGGAATTGGTGGAGCAAAAATATCTCTAGTACTAGCAACAATCATCAAGGGTATTGCAATTTTACTAATTTTTTCAGGTCCAAATACACCACTACTAATTGGATTTATTGCAATAGCTGCTGTGATACGTTCATCTCGTAAATTTTCGGTTATTTCTGCTGGTAAATTACTCGTTTGACACTGTAATAATAGAGATAAATTAAAGATAAATTTAGTATCTTCAGATTGGCAATCTTTTCGTAGATCTTCTAGGTCTAGGGGAGCACCTGCAAGACTTAAAGCAGTATAACCGCCAAAAGATTGACCTACTATTCCCACTTGTTTAAAATTTAGCTGACCTCGCCAGATTGGATCGGAGTTTATTTTTGCCTCTAATTCATCCAGTAAATATTTAATATCTAGTGGGCGATTAATAAATTCCATTCCATCTACAGGTCTGCTAAAACCTGCAAAGATATTTTCAAGTTTTTCTGCATTTGAACCAATATGTTCTGGTACTATTACTGCAAAACCATGAGATGCTAAATGTTCGGCAAGATAGGCAAAGCTATTTAGGTCTGAACCTAAACCATGGGAAATAACTATTACAGGAATTAATTTATTTCCAGAACTTTTTGGCAGATAAATATTTGCTGGAGAAGAGCGGTCGCGATTAGGATTTCTAAAGGTAATAGATTGTTTTTCCCATCTTATATTTCCTGGTTGTCTTAAATCTGGAAAATTATTAAAATCAATTTTATTCTCACTAAGCGATCGTTCTTGAGCTTGATTTTGTAGCTCTATTACAATCAAGCGTTCTTCTACAAATCTTTCGATTAATTCTTCAGTTAAATTGATACCTTCTTCAAGTTCTATTAACAAATCTCCAGGAAAATTTTTCAACACATTAATAATAGTCAAACCATCTGGTTCTGCAAGAGCTAACTGAAAAGCTGTTTGGAGAGCTGCACTCCCATTTTTATTTTCTCCAGTTTTCAGGATTTTACCTAATCTTTTCAGAACTTCTTGTCCTGCTGGTTCTTCCATAAATGTGTTGACAATAGTAGGATTAACATCAAAACGGTTTTGAAAAAGTTCTCTTAGTTCTTGTTTTTGTTTTTTCAGAACTGTCTGTATTTCTTTTGTTTCTTCTGTTGTGAGCAGCTCAGAATAAAAGGTAAATTCTTTGCTAAATTCTCCTTCTTTAGCAAACCTTTCGATAGATTCAATTGGTATTTTTAGTTGAAAAGGTGGCAAAGAAACTACGATTGGATCTGTAATGTCGAGAGCAGGAATAGAAATTATAAGATTTTCGGCAGCAGAGGCAGAAATAGTGGTAAAAATAGGTGATAATATAGTTAATCCAGCAATCAATATCGAGTTCTTTTTAAACATTTTTAACAAAGCTGATTTATGTTTTAAATCACAGATTTTTATCTGCTGTAATTGAGCTATCTTAACGCCTAAAAAAATGAGGGTATTCCTAGAAATATACTGTGATTTTAACCAATAAAATACCATAAATAACTCCTATTAAATCCAAGTATTATATTGTGCCATAAAATCTCATTTTGATCTATAATGCAGTAATTAAAAGAGAGAAATAGGCAGATATATCCACAAGCATTATTTTTTTAACTAGTATAATATAATAGGAATAAAAACTATTATTATTCTACAGAAAAAAGAAAAGCCTGTAGTTAGAGGTCTGATTCTTACAGTGCTAAAGTGCAACTACAAACAAAGATTTTTTTTGCAGGATTTTTCAAACCAAAAATATAATCAAATATGATAAAATCTAACATTCTTACCACTGTTACCTAATACCATTTCTAAATAGTAAGTGGTTGTGCAAAATTAATTACACATTTATACAAATTGAATTCTTGAACTTCTAAAGAGCGCAGAGAATTGGGATAGGTAAATAATTTTGCTTAGGTACTTAATGCTATATTTGATTACCATCTCCCCATGTCCCCATCTCCCTACCTCCCCATTAGTAAGAGGTCGTTTGTAAAGAATTATGAAGTGTTTTTACCCCTGGCAAATTGGGTATTTCAGCCTATAAATCTGGGATAAATAACCAAGTTGTTACAGTTTAAAGGTCAATCATTGTATACTACAAAACTTTACAAACAGTCTCTAAAGATATATAGCAATGAGCGCTGGCATCTTTACATGTTACATAGATATTTGCAATGTAATATAAAAGTAACTGTATGAGCTGTATTTTTCATAAATTAGGCGATCGCTAAACCTTAAAGTTTTAAGGATGTCTGTAATGGTATTGATAATTTACAGTTTATAGCTTGAAATTGTTTAC
>NZ_JAAHGU010000272.1:0-3015 GCF_010692685.1 Okeania sp. SIO2F5
CATCCTTAAAACTTTAACCTTTAGCGATCGCCTAATTTATGAAAAATACAGCTCATACAGTTACTTTTATGTTACATTATCAATATTTATGTAATATGTAAAGATGCCAGCGCTCATTGCTATATCAGTTACAAGACTTACGAAAACCAACCAAGAAACCAGGTTTATTGCCTTGATTATTGTTAAAACCACAAAATTCGTTCATAAACCCGGTTTCTGCGTAATTCCTGAATCTTTTTACTGTTATACCAAGCGTGAAAAAAGAATGTTACGAATAGTAAGAAGAATAAAAAGACACGTGCAGGATATGTCCTTTGACAAAGCAGTCGCTAACGCCATCCCACCATCGACCAAGAGAGCGGTGCGACCCCGCGACGACGCCAGTCGCACCTGGTAGCGCACCAAGAGAAAAGAATGATTTGCGATCTAAGAAATATCAAGGAAAAATCTGGCGTTGCCTAAGTTTTCAGCATGGGGAATAAGTGTAATCCGAAAGGAGGATGCGTCAGTGCGTGATTAATAGACTTGTCGCTTTATAACTTAAAAAAAAACCAAAAACCTTGTTCTATAAGGATTATAGCTATTGGAAAGTAAAATACCTTGCAATGATTGCTCTGTCTAGGTTGGAGCGATTTTTTCCTCTATTAAGCGACAAGTCTAATGTAGCGTAGGGTCAGAGCATATCCTGTACTCTCCACTCTACCCGCACTCTCCACACTCCCCACACTCCCCCTATATTTTTAAATAAATCCTAAATGGGTTCTATGTTCCCTGTTCCCTGTTCCCTGTTCCCTATTTTCTGGAGATATCCATTAATTGTGAATAACGATGATTATCAATTTTGTCAAATGTACCATTGTAAACAAAGTTTCTGAGCATATCTGCGTTAAAGAAATCATGAGGAAAACCAAGTTCAATTTGACTTACTTTCTCAAGTTGCTGAATTTGCTCTGCTGATAATTCCACATCCACACATTGAATATTATCTTCAATATGAGAAACTTTTCTAGCTCCAATAATAGGAATTACACCCTTATTTAATAACCAATTTAAAGCAACTTGTGACGAACTCTTTCCTATTTCTTCTGCAACTTTATCTACTTCTTTTGCAATACTCAAATTACGATCGCTCTGATTCACAAAATCTTTCATCATTTCATTGTCTAGTCTGCGCTCTTCTTCTACTGTATTAGCTTTGGTATATTTGCCAGTCAACCAACCACTAGCTAGAGGCGACCACGCAGTTACTCCAATATCCAAAGTATTCGCCATTGGCAAAAGTTCTCTTTCTGGAGTGCGTTGAATCAGACTATACTCAATTTGTAAACCGATAAATTGTGTCCAACCCCGTAATTCAGCCAAGGTATTGCATTGAGAAACAACCCAAGCAGGAGCATCGGAAATACCAATATATAATACTTTTCCTGCTCTAACCAAATCGTCAAATGCCCGCATTACTTCCTCTGGTGGAGTCATAAAATCCCAAGCGTGCAACCATAAAACATCGATATAGTCAGTATTAAGACGTTTGAGACTAGCTTCTACCGACTGCACCATATTTTTGCGTTGGTTTCCGCCACCATTTGGATTATTGTCGCCAAAACCATTGGTATATTTAGTGGCTAAAACAACAGCATTTCTTTCCGAGGCAATAAACTCACCGAGAAATTTCTCACTTGTACCGTTGGTGTAAATGTTGGCAGTATCAATAAAATTACCGCCTGCTTCACGGAAGACTTGATAAATTCTTTGGCTTTCTTCTTTAGAAGAACCCCAACCCCAGTCTTCGCCAAAGGTCATTGTGCCCAAGCATAGTTCGGATACTCTGAGTCCACTTTTTCCTAATAATTTGTATTGCATTTTGTCATCTACTCCTAAATAATTAAGTGAGTGAAATTAGTGAATGAAACAATATCTATGATAGTTTATAGTTAGTTATTTGGTGGTGATGCATAGTAATGGTAAAGGAAGCACCGGGAGTGTTGGAGAAATTAAAAAATATATATCCTCACCATTACCATGCAGGACTACCAGCTATTTTTGCTAATCACCTACCTAGAGGAGGTAATTATAGCGGTTTTCATTAACATAGAATACAGCTGTCAGGTCTGTAACTTATTAAACTTAAAACATACTTATATTTTGTCTGTAGTCTACCTTTGTGAAAACCGCTATAATATTGCTTGATTATTCTGCTTCATCATCATCATAAACCAAAGGTCTAGTTAAACACAATGGACGTAATTTTTACTTGAAAGTAGATATTTCCTAAGTTTTTACACAAACGATACCATATGATATCAATTTGTCTATACTAGCTTATAGCGCTGTGCGCAGGCAACAGGCAACAGGCAACAGCTCATCTGGGGGAATAAATTGCCGTTTGCGCAGCATTCCGAAGGAATAATATAAGATTTTTAGCTATTTGGCCACTCCTGCAATTTGTAAATATACCAGCGCTCATTGCTATATATCATATTCCCCCTCCGGGGGAGCTACGAATTGCGGATAATCAGTTATAAAAAAACTTCTGGCCTTGAAGCTTTCTTTCCCTTCTGCCTTCCCCTCCTGGGAGGGGGAGGGGCGAGGGGTGGGTTGCCTTCTGCCTTCCTTCCTCCAAAATGTAAGTATTCAACCGAACATGATATTACCCTCTGAGCAAGAAATCATCTTTACTAATAGATGCAATATTAGTTAGATTAGCAAATTCACCCCCACTGCCAAACTCTGCTTCTGTACCGTTAGCATTGTAGAACAATTTGCCGTTGTTGTTGTTATAAACAATGACTGCTGGAGAAATTTCTGCATCAGCATCACTGGTAACTATGGCAAATTCAGCATTGACACTGAAACCTGTTCCTGAGTCACTGGTAATAGCAGTAAAAGTGCTTTTGTCTAGGAGAATAATATCTTGTCCCGGAACAAAGTCAGTAATGTCATCTATTCCAATATCGTCTGAGTCAAATTCATCATTTGTATTGAAAATAAAGCGGTCAATACTTGCTCCACCAGTCA
>NZ_JAAHGU010000273.1:0-2938 GCF_010692685.1 Okeania sp. SIO2F5
ACCACTTGGCAATGATTAAGATGCGATCAAACTCCGTTCCGCTTCGCGTTGGCGGAGCCTAGCGGCAGCTATATCGCGAAGCGTGATAGAGAAACTTTGGCAATTTTTGGAGATGTCTATTGGTAAGTTCCGGCAACTGATGATTTGCGATCGCTTCTTACACCATACTATCAGTCTAAATACTTACTCAACTTTTACCATCTTTGCATACTACATTTTGTCGCACATAATGTGGGTTGAAAATTATCAACATTTTTATTTTATGAGGCTCCTGAAAAAAAATCGCGCGTCAAAGGATTTTCGGTTGCATCCTCACAAAAATTGTGATATGTATATACAATAGGTTATTTTGTTTGCCTATACGCATGACTTTTTATTCAACTAAAAAAATGTATAGTCAGCGTGATAGAACTCAGTGTAAAAGATAGCAAATGGTTTCTATATAATTAGTGTATTGTCATTATTTTTGTTACCTACAGCAGTGGGAGGAATATGCCCCTGTTCCAGGAGTCCCTTGTTCTTGTATACCATTAAGCGAGGAAGACTACCCATTCTTCTACCTTTTTCCACTATTGTCTAACTGAATATCCTGACTTATGACTCAGTAATCTTGACTCCTGCAGATAAAAACATATACCACGAGCAAAGATACCATAAAGGTTTTGTAATCAATAACATATTTGTAATGATTATTGGTAGGCAAAATTACAACTCATGGAAATCGTAAATTACAATTCCTGTCTCCGGATGGTTATCCACACTAACATAACCAGTTTTAAGCATTTCCTTGAGAGCTTCTTCTACTTCTAGAAAGCTAGCTCCTGTTGCCATGACACCCTGACTAACAGATAACTTTCCTCCTTTAGTAGAAGCTGACCTGAGTAAAGCTACCATTAACTGTTGACGGGTTTGTGGAGGAGAAGCTTTCATAGAGACCGCCCCATTTGATTGATATAGTGGTACTCCTTGGGATGAAATACCTAATTTTGCTTTGACTTTAGTATTGTGTTCTTCTACCATATTGGGAATTAACAACAAATCAATAAATTGGCCTATTCCAAATAAACCCCCAGTAAAGAGCCAAAGTAGACCAGTCAAAATTTTGCCATTGTATAAACGATGGCATCCGTTAAGACCTAGGACGCAAGCCCCCCAAAATAGGTAACTGTATCTTATACTATTCATTTAGTCCCAAAAATTATTTTTCTGAAATTAATATACTGTTTTGCCTAGTTACTTAATTTTCGTTATGGGCACTTAGTATTATTACCATCTTAGTCCAAGAATATAATGTGGAAAACATTAATAACTCTAAATATACTGAGAAGTAGGATAATAATGGGCTATTTCTTATAGGTATAGATACTTTGCAATTCTTAACAAAAACTATGCACTTCAGTCCCCTAGACCTTGGTAAACTATATAGCGTGGAAAATATAATACTTTCTTGCTCATTCTCCAAACCAGCCATAGATTGATAAATTAAGAAAACAACAAAACTTATGGTAGATTCTCTAAAAAAACCAGATTTTCAAGAAATGCGACCAGGGGTTAAAGTTCCCTCAAAAGAAACTATTCTAACTCCTAGATTCTACACAACAGATTTTGATGAGATGGCTAAAATGGACATCTCAGTCAATGAAGATGAATTGATAGCTATTCTAGAAGAATTTCGTACTGATTATAACCGCCATCATTTTGTTCGGGATGAAGAATTTGCCCAATCATGGGATCATATTGATGGGGAGACTCGTAAACTATTTATTGAGTTTTTAGAACGTTCTTGTACGGCTGAGTTTTCTGGTTTTTTACTCTACAAAGAATTGGGTCGTCGCCTCAAAAAGAAAAGCCCTATTTTGGCTGAGTGTTTCCAATTAATGTCCAGAGATGAAGCTCGTCATGCAGGTTTTTTAAATAAGGCTATGTCAGATTTTAATCTATCATTAGATTTAGGATTTCTGACTAAAAGTCGTAATTATACTTTCTTTAAACCAAAGTTTATTTTCTACGCTACTTATCTATCAGAAAAAATTGGTTATTGGCGTTACATTACTATCTATCGTCATTTAGAAGCTCATCCAGAAGATAGAATTTATCCTATTTTCCGTTTCTTTGAAAATTGGTGTCAAGATGAAAATCGTCATGGAGATTTCTTTGATGCCATTATGAGGGCACAACCACAATTTTTAAATGACTGGAGAGCAAAATTGTGGTGTAGATTTTTCTTACTTTCTGTATTTGCGACTATGTATTTGAATGACATTCAAAGAGCTGATTTTTATGCTGCTATTGGTTTGAATGCTCGTGATTATGATAAGTATGTAATTGAGAAGACTAATGAAACTTCAGGACGTGTTTTTCCAGTAATTTTGGATGTAGAAAATCCTCAGTTTTATGAAAGACTAGAAGTTTGTATTAAGAATAATGAAAAGTTAACGGCGATCGCTAATTCTAATAAGTTAGGTGTTGTGAAGCTTTTCCAGAAGTTACCTCTTTATCTGTCTAATGGTTGGCAGTTCCTGAAACTATATTTTATGAAGCCAATTGAAACTGCTACTATGCAGAGTTCTGTTCGCTAAAGAAGTTTTTAATAATTAACCTCGCTTGATAGCCTTGTGATATTTCCAAGGCTATTTTTTTATTTGTTTTATTTAGGGTTTGCTGAAAAAGTCTTATGGTGATGATAGGCAACAGATCATCTGGCAACAGGCAACAGTTTAGACTATCTGCTACGGCCAAATTTTCGGCATTTCAGCGGAAAAGTATTAGCATTTTGAGACTACAACAGCCAAAAACCTTGCACTTTTTCATAAATATAGCAATGAGCGCTGGCATCTTTACATATTACATAAATATTGATAATGTAACATAAAAGTAACTGTATGAGCTGTATTTTTCATAAATTAGGCGATCGCTAAAGGTTAAAGTTTTAAGGATG
>NZ_JAAHGU010000274.1:0-2825 GCF_010692685.1 Okeania sp. SIO2F5
GTAAAACTTTCAAACTATTGAGTTTTCTAGGTTCTGGCGTTGGTTGGAGGTGTTTGCCTCTCTCCCTGCGCATTTACTAATCTAGCAACTCTACTTTGGTATGTCAACCCCTTTTCTCAATTTTTTTTATTTTTAGTTGGATGACAATGCTTACATCTCATATCTGGAGAGGCTTTTGATGTTTAAAAATTTGTCAAAAAATATTTGATTCAAAAATATCTGCGAAATAATGTCCATTTTAAAATTACTTTATGGACTATTGCTTTTTACTTACAGGAGAAAGGACTAATGCCACATATTTGTTTTGTATGTAGCAACTGAGTTATCTCAAATTTAAGGCCAAATGAAGAAGTTAAGCGTACCTCACTAAATCTAAGAAACGTCATATAGTAGAATATTTTTATTAATGGCTTGACACTCTCACCCTTAAATAAGGGCGATTATAACGGGAGATTCTTGCAAGTGGTGACGCAACGCTAGGCAAAAATAGATTCTCGGGCTAGATAACAAATCAAACAAGTTGAGTTGTCCCCCCGCTACTGCCATCTCCACAAGGTTTACAATAGATAATCATAGTAATGGCCTATAAATGTTATCCTAGGGTAGAGGCAATTTATGTAAGTATCAGGATTGTTGTTAAATGAAAAATTATGCTTGTATTGCTATTGGTATAAATCAATACGAGTTTATTCAACCTCTGAGTTATGCTAAACAAGATGCAGAAGCACTGCATAGCTTTTTGTTAAACGAAACAAATTTTTCACCAGAACAATGCCTATTATTAACGGACAGTAATTTATTACCAATTTGGGAACAACCAACCTATCCTTGTAAAGAAAATTTACTAAACCTGATAGAAGACTTTTGTCAACACCAATTGCAAAAGGAAAATTTTATCTGGTATTTCTTTAGTGGTTATGGTGTTGTTTATCAAAATCAAGACTATATAATGCCAATTGATGGTAATCCTCAAGACCCCGAAACTACAGGAATATCAATAAAAAAGCTACTAGAAACTTTGAAAATATATCCTACAGGACAAGTTTTGGTGATTTTAGATGTTAACCACAATCGTTTAATGGAAATGGACAACCAAGTTGGTGTTCAAGCAGCAGAAGTAGCGAGAGAGTTAGGAATACCTCTGTTAATGTCATGTTGTCCACAGCAGTTTTCCTATGAAACTTCTGCACTACGTCTAGGATTTTTTACAGCGGCTATTATAGAAGGGTTACGTTATGGGAAATGTAAAACACTAAAAGAGTTAGATAGTTTTTTAAGTAATCGCTTACCGGAATTATCTGCTCAGTATCTACAACAAAAGCAAAACCATCTAATAATGGTACATTCTTCTGAAAAAATGAATCAGATGATTTTACCTCAAAAAAATTACGATGATTCTAACTCCAGGGAAGAAGAAGAAGAAGAAAGTGTAATTGTTGATTCATTAATTGCTTCTACAACAGAAAAACAAGTTATAAAGTCAGTAAAAACTCCCTTAAAAAACATTACTACTAAAATAAATATGGTGAATGGTAATAAGAGTCATAATCATAACATTGAATCTCAAATAAATAGCCAAGATAATATATATATAAAAGCAGAAATGTCTGAAAATATTTCTCAAAACATTAATTCCGATCAATATTTTTTACAAAAGCTGATTGTAGGAAGTAGTCTAACTTTTCTAGTACTTTTATTAGGTGTATTTTTGACAAATAAATCTATATTTACAGGTACACAGGTAGTAGATATAGAGGCTGTACCTAATATAAAAATGGAGGAAGATGCCTCATCAGAAGTAACTTTATCAACATTACCTGTGGTCTCTTCTTCTGAAGGTCAATCTCAAGAAAAAACTGATATCGCTAAGGAAAATAGCGGAAAACAAGAAGAAAGTCAAACTTCAGCAAATCAATTAATATTATCTGAAGCTGTAACTGAACTTGATTCAGTTATGGCCTCTAGTTTTAGTAAAGCAATTATTAAAGCTGCCCAAATTTCTCAAAGTGATCCGCTTTATCCTGAAGCACAAAATCAAATAGAGCGTTGGAGTTTAACTATTCTTGATATAGCTAGTGGACGAGCATTAAAAGGAGATTATGATGGTGCAATTAATACAGCTAAATTAGTACCTGTGAATGTCCGACCAATTTATCAAGAAGCACAGTTAGCGATCGCTGAATGGCAACCCCAAGTAATTCAACAAAAAAAAGCTAATGAAGGGTTTAATGAAGCATTGCTCAAAGCTGCAAAGGAAAAGATTAAGCCCGGACTAGCTTCATCTTATATTGAAGCAATTAATGATGCCCGTAAAGTTCTACCTGGTGAGTCTAAATATGAAGAAGCTCAAAAATTGATTACTCAGTGGAGTAATACTATTTTTAGCATAGCTAAAGTACGAGCCAAAAATAACAACTTAAGTGAAGCTATTTTGGCTGGTGAATTAGTTCCTTATGGAACACCAGCTTATGGATCTGCTCAAGAAGCACTAGCAGACTGGAAAAACCAACAACAAACAAAGAAAAAAAATTGAACCAATCGTAATAATAAATTATCAATCAATAGGTATCCACTCAATATGATGGGGTAGGTAATGATTTATGGAGGCCAAGACCAGCCAAAGGAATTAACAACAGGAACGATCAGCCAATAATATAGCAATGAGCGCTGGCATCTTTACATGTTACATAGATATTTGCAATGTAATATAAAAGTAACTGTATGAGCTGTATTTTTCATAAATTAGGCGATCGCTAAACCTTAAAGTTTTAAGGATGTCTGTAATGGTATTGATAATTTACAGTTTATAGCTTGAAATTGTTTAC
>NZ_JAAHGU010000275.1:0-2811 GCF_010692685.1 Okeania sp. SIO2F5
GTTTAGTTCTTTTTTTTTTGGGCAGCAGTGGTTCAATTAAAGCCCACTCGCTGTCTGTCAAGCTACTTGAGTATGGCATTTTCTATCCATTATACTCTCTCACAAAGATCCGTTTAGGGGTTCTATAAAGGAATCACCCAAGTGCGACCATTAATCTTTCTAGCTCCTTGAATTCGACCTTCTTGGAGCAAAACTCGGACTCTTTGAGCAGAAATACTTAATAGAGAAGCTGCTTCAGTAGTACCAACAAACATGGTTTTTCAACTATTTTGATATACGCAATAGTATAACACGAAAGTTCGCTGATCATTTAAGTAGAACTTATTTTTGATAAATAATTGTATTAAATATTGTTGGAAATATAGGAATAAATAATCTTATAACTGTACCTCACGCTTCCTCAAAAGTGCTGTAATTTTTTTTAATGTCCGATCGCTCATTCGGAGATCGCTATAATTGCAAAATAAATTTGTATTATTATTTTCTAGCTTATGTATATTGTTGTTTTTGTTGAGCAATCCAATCAAGAATTAAATCATTAACTATTTCGGGACATTCATCATGGGGAC
This sequence comes from Okeania sp. SIO2F5, assembly GCF_010692685.1. Classification (NCBI taxonomy): domain Bacteria; kingdom Bacillati; phylum Cyanobacteriota; class Cyanophyceae; order Oscillatoriales; family Microcoleaceae; genus Okeania; species Okeania sp. SIO2F5. Next base: position 570 of record NZ_JAAHGU010000275.1, read on the forward strand.
AATGGCCAGCATTATCAATTTCTGTTAATTTTAAACGGGGGTTAAGCTGAATAAACTGACTGGGATTAGCAAATTTAGCAGGAATTAATAAATCTTGCTTACCCCAAATCAATAACATAGGAGTTTCTAGAGTAGGAAGTAAAGCTTTCACACTAGGACCTAACTTTGTACTACCCATAATCTTAAATAATATACAAAAAGCACGGGTAGCACCGCGATCGCTTGGCGGTCCTGCTAATATATCTACAAGTTCTTCCGTGATCCGGTCGGGATTAGTATAGGCAATTTTGATCCAACGACGAATAACTGAAGGTCTACGAACCACAGAGAACACAGCTCTCAATAAAACCGGAGACGCAACAATATTTTGAATTAATTCAACAGTAGGTAATAACCAAGCTGGAATTGCTTCGGCCTGAGCTGCCGGATCGGGTAAACTAATCATTATCAGCAATGCAACTATATTTGGATAGTTTGCAGTCGCTACTAGAGAAACTAATGAACCAATAGAGTTACCAACTAATATTACTGGTACTTGAATGAAAGTCTGCCAAAATTCATACACTTGCTCTACCCAAAAACTAACATCGTAGTTGGCGATCGCTTTTTCAGAAGCACCAAAACCTACTAAATCTAGTGCATAAACTGTATGTTTTTGGCTGAGTACATTTATATTATGTTGCCAATGGCCTATTGATGCTCCAAAACCATGTAGCAGTAAAATAGGGGGGTTTTCTAAGTTATGGCCTTCTAAAGTTTCGTGGTTATTTTGGCATCGAACGTAAGTATAACGAATTTGCCACCCTCGCCATACCCAGTCTCTTTGACTACCTATTTTTTTTTGCCAGTTGCTAGTAGTATTGCCCACCATATAATTAAAGAATTCCTAAATATTAAGATTTGCAAAGTGCCAGACACATTACTTTAGCATCAGCATCATTAATTATCTATCTATGATCGTTAGAGAGTTGAGTGCCCAGTATCATTGTCAAACTAATAAACTTGCATAAAAGCCTTCATTCGTGATATTATTATTGTCTATAAGCTAGACTATTTATGTTAAAAACAACATTCCAAAATTAAAATTCAATTTAGATAGATATTGCTAAATTAGCAAATATTCTGTTCTCTATAAACTAGTATGTAACATCAAATCCTCAAATCTATATGAGGTTAGAAACAGGCAAAATGTAGAATACTAAGTCTTGATGCTTTACCGAAAATAGCTGGGAAGCGTAAAAACCCTTGATCATAAAAATCTCCGGCGCTTCAACTAGGGATAGCATCAAAAAAAGGATCTATCTAAAAAGTGTAGCCTGATTTAGTATAAATGTCCCTCTAAACAATCGTTTTAAATATTCCAATTAATGCCAATCGAAAAAAGAAATAATCGTAATCTCCCTCAAGTTAACAACAATATTCGAGTTCCTAAAATCAGAGCCATTGACGCAGATGGCTCTCAGTTGGGAATTATGGATACAGAAGAAGCGTTGCAAATGGCCAGAGAAAAGGAACTAGACCTGGTTATGGTCAGTGATAAAGCTGACCCACCGGTTTGTAGGATCATGGACCATGGGAAGTATGTGTTTGAGCAGAAAAAGAAAGCACAAGAGGCAAAAAAGAAGCAACATAACGCAGAAGTTAAGGAAGTGAAAATGCGCTATAAAATTGAGGAGCATGACTATAATGTTCGCTTATCTCATGCAAAGCGTTTTCTCGAATCAGGTGATAAGGTTAAGGCCACTATTATGTTCCGAGGCCGGGAAATACAGCACAGTAATCTTGCAGAAGCATTATTGATGCGGATGAAAGAAGATCTAAAAGATTTAGCAGAGGTTCAACAAGCTCCCAAGAGAGAGGGACGCAGTATGATGATGTTGTTATCTCCTAAAAAGTAAAGTGGGATAGTCATGACATTGATAACTCCAACTTGATTTGCCAAGGGGTCTCCCGTTAAATCGCAGATTAGATTATAACGGGATGTGAATAGCCTCTGGTAAATTAAACAGGTGTCAATTGCTGTTCAAATATAGCACTAAAGAGTAGTAGGAAAATTATAATAATTACTGATTGCTACAAAATTAAGCCCACTTGTGAACAGTCAGTCAACATTGATTATTGGCTATAACTATTACAAAGGCATTGGAATTATGCTCTTGGTCAACCCTTGGACTGGTTGAACCAAACCAGGTGTCAAATAACCGTTGTTCGATAGTGTCATGTCCTATGGGTGAGATTCAAG
>NZ_JAAHGU010000276.1:0-2789 GCF_010692685.1 Okeania sp. SIO2F5
CAGTCACGGCACAGATAACTCTGTTTTCCCTGACGATGACCATTTTTCACTACTTTATGGCTTTGACAATCAGGACAATCCATCTCTCAATCAAATTCTAGAATATCATTCTCTATTGTGCAACACCCAAAAAATTAATCAGTCCAATAACTGGAGTTGTCAGTGCATTGGTGCGAGTTTCCGACCCCGAAAATCCTTTAATTCATACTTACAGTGCCATTCATAGTTTTGGTGCTGCAAAAAGTCTCGGTGCTTTGCGTTGTTCCTTGCGTCATAAAAGTGGAGGTAAAGGCAAGAGCGATCGCCAATCTAAAGCAAGTGGTTTTTGTGAAGCGATCGAAGGTTATTCGGGAATATTCCAGGGAGACGAACCTCGGAAAAAGTCAACTTTAGCTGAGTTGGGAGAGCAAGGTATTCATCCAGAAAAATGTCTACATTTTAGTCCGACTCAGTATGCTAACCGGGAGGAATTGAATGCTAACTGTAAAGTTGCTCACGATTGGATTCCGCAACCTTTTGATGTCAGTCAAGAAATTGAATGGACTCCAGTGTGGTCGTTAACCGAGCAAACTCACAAATATTTGCCTACTGCTTGGTGTTATTATGCTTATAAATTGCCCAAACAGCATAATTTTTGTGTAGCTGATTCCAATGGCAACGCTGCGGGCAATACCATAGAAGAAGCAATTTTGCAAGGATTTATGGAATTAGTGGAGCGCGACAGTGTAGGGATTTGGTGGTATAACTGTTTGCAGCGTCCGGGGGTAGATTTAGCAAGTTTTGACGACCCCTATTTATTGGAAGTGCAAGAATTTTATCAACAAAATCAGCGGGAGTTATGGGTATTAGATTTAACTACAAATTTAGGGATACCTGCTTTTACTGCGGTGTCGCGTCGAGTTGATGGAAAACATGAGCGAGTTATTACTGGTTTCGGAGCGCATTTTGACCCCAAAATTGCTATTCTGCGAGCAGTAACGGAAGTTAATCAAATAGGGTTGGGAATGGATGAGCAAGATATTAGTCAGATGGAAGAGGGGATACAAAAATGGATGACGACAGCAACTTTAGCAAGTCATCCTTATTTAGCTCCCCATCCAGAAATACCAGCTAAGGTTTATGGAGACTATCCGCAACTTTGGAGCGACGACATTTATGATGATGTTTTGACTTGTGTGAAAATTGATCAAGCAGCAGGAATGGAAACTTTGGTTTTGGATCAGACTCGCCCGGATATTGAGTTAAAAGTAGTTAAAGTTATTGTGCCTGGGTTGCGTCATTTTTGGTCGCGCTTTGGCAAAGGGAGGTTGTATGATGTTCCGGTGAAAATGGGTTTGTTGTCTGAAGCGTTGCGGGAAGAGGAGATGAATTCAATGCCAATGGTGTTTTAAGAAGGCAGGAGGCAGGGGGCAGGAGGCAGGGGGCAGGAGGGAAAGAAAGGTTCAAAGGGAGAAAGGAGAAAGTTTTTTTATCACTAAATTCAACACTCCTTCTTCAGATTTTTCTTCAAAATTGATGCGCGAAAAGACTTGACTACCTTAACGAAGTCAGAAGTCAGAAGTTAGATAGGGGAGCCGTCGGTAGGGCGACGTACAGAAGTCTACCCACCCCCGCCCCTCCCAGGAGGGGTTCCAGGAGGGGAACTAGGGGATTTGAGCTTCGCTCCAAAAATGTTTCGCCTTAAAAGGCGGGGTTGCGCGACCCATGTTATTTTGATAATTATATAGCTATCAAATGGGTTAAATAACTATATAATGGAATAGTAAATCAACTCAAATTTTAAATGTCTGCATCTTTACCCCAAGGTTTTCCTCAACCCACTGAGACCAATGTCATCGAAGTTAAAGAGTATCCCCAATATCGCGCTGTCACCTACACACATACAGGTGATTCCAGAATGGCAACCAGAGTCGCTTTTGACCCACTGTATCAACATATCAGCAGTAATCAAATTTCCATGACAACGCCTGTGGAAGCACGTTATGTCAAGGAAGGTGAAGAAACAGAAGTATCTTTTCTCTATTCAACTCCAGACATGACTCCCCAGAAAATTGATTCTCAGGTGATGGTGAGAGATACTTTACCAACAAGTGCAGGCATCTTGGCCGTCACAGATGTACCTAATATCATCTCCGCATATCGTTTGTGTGAACCCAAGGGTGAATATCTACAGGAAATTTACAGCAGTTTCCGAAGTTATGAGGTACACCCATCCGGAGCAAGATGACCGCACTTGCATTCATTCAATTATTGATCTCTGTACTTCTTATGCGAGGAATCTGCTGTAAGTTTTTTTCAAGCTATTAAGCTTTCTTCCTTCTTATATCATGTCCGGTAGCATCGGTATTGTATAGCAAAGGTAGGGAACACTTAACTGGGAACAGGGAACAGTCAGGAATACTTAAGAGCCAGAAAAAAACTTAAATTTCCTGTAGATATTCACCCTTGGGTTTACACAAACGCGCCCCAGCGGACATGATATTACTTCTTCTTTCTGCTATAAAATTATCAAAATAATATAGAATCTGGTTATACAGTATATGTTTATAATTCTATACTACACTTCAATATTAAATCGGACTACCTCCCCATCTCCCCATCTCCCCATATGTGCCAACTCTCACGGGGTGACAAGGTAGCTGAAAGCTATATATAGAGATGGACTCATCGAATAAGCTGAATAATACTTCAACTAAAAGAGAAGCATTATTGAGAATAGATGGAGGTGTGGTGCGATCGCACCACACCCCACACAGTAGGTTGATTATTTATTCATTAAAGCAATTTTT
>NZ_JAAHGU010000277.1:0-2764 GCF_010692685.1 Okeania sp. SIO2F5
GCATCCTTAAAACTTTAACCTTTAGCGATCGCCTAATTTATGAAAAATACAGCTCATACAGTTACTTTTATGTTACATTATCAATATTTATGTAATATGTAAAGATGCCAGCGCTCATTGCTATAATTTATCTCGAGTAACACACCACAAAGTGCAGCCATTTTCTCCGGCTTTTACTGTACCTACACGCTCAGTTCCCAAAATAAAACCATTTTCGCCAATAAAATCTCCTGGGCCAATCCAAATTTCCGTGTCACCATAGTATAAAAAGACTTCACCTTCAAGTGTTATGTAGAGATGTTCTGATTTATCCCCATGAGTATACAAAACTTCATTTGGTCCTAAAACTACTTTTTTACCTAACCACTGTATTTTAAAAAGGACTTGTGGGGAAATCATCGTCGATAACTTTGTATCTGATAGCATTTTTAATTTTTGTACTAAACTATAACGTCTTAGTTTTTGTATATAATTTTCTAGTTTAAATTATAGCAAGTTTTTAGTTAAAATGAATTTATACTTAGGGCTTGATTTTGGCACTTCGGGAGCGCGTGCTGTAGTTATTGACTCGAATTTTCAAGTTAAAGCACAAACACAGTATGTCTGGGAAAATACTCAACAAAATAAATTGCCTCATGTTTGGCAAACGGCTTTATTTAATCTCATTTCCCATATTCCCCAAGAAATGCGAGGAGATATTCGAGCGATCGCTATTGATGGTACTTCGGCAACTGTACTATTGTGCAATAGTTATGGTCAACCTGTGACTGAAGCGCTTCTTTACAATGACAGTAGGGGAGTGGCAATGATGGATAAGTTGAAAAGTATTGCTCCTTCTAATCATCCTGTTATTAGTGCGACTTCTAGTTTTGCAAAGTTGTTATGGTTGATTGAAAATATTTCTCTGTCAAATCAAACTTATTATTTTTTGCATCAAGCTGACTGGTTAGGGTTTTTGCTTCATGGAAAACTAGGAGTGAGCGACTATAACAATGTTTTGAAACTAGGTTATGATGTCGGCAATTTATCTTACTCAAACTGGTTGACTGATTTTGTTAATTCTGAAGTTGGGGGAAATATTCTTTTACCTGAAGTCGTCACACCAGGTGCAATAGTGGGGAATGTTACTCCAGAAGTTGTTAATAGTCTTGGTCTATCTCCTGAATGTGTTGTCTGTGGGGGTACAACAGATAGCATTGCTGCTTTTATCGCTAGTGGTGCGAATACTCCGGGAGAAGCAGTAACTTCTTTGGGTTCGACTCTAGTGTTAAAACTGTTGAGTCGTACTAGAGTTGATGATGCTAAATATGGCATTTATAGTCATCGTCTCGGAGATTTGTGGTTAGTGGGTGGCGCTTCTAATACTGGAGGTGCTGTTTTACGACACTTTTTTACTGATGCTGAGTTAGAAAATTTCAGCAGACAAATAAACCCTAATTTTGAAAGTGGGTTAGATTATTATCCCTTGCTACAAAAGGGCGATCGCTTTCCGATAAATGACCCAGAATTAATGCCACGATTAACCCCTAGACCAGAAAATCCTATGAAGTTTCTTCATGGTTTGCTTGAAGGTATTGCCAAAATTGAATTACGAGGCTATGAATTGTTGCAAGCATTAAGCGCAGCTACACTCACCAATGTCTATACTGCTGGGGGCGGCGCTAAAAATCCTATTTTTACAGCGATTCGGGGACGGTATTTACAAGTACCTATTACGAAAGCTGTTTATACAGATGCAGCCTATGGTAGTGCTGTTTTAGCAAGTCGTCAGTTTATTGCACAATAGTTTTGAAATTTTTAACCGACCCACAAAAGCGATCGCCTTGGGAAATGGAATTTTACTTACACAGAGGGTGAATTAAGGTTTTTGCCTGATTCTAGCAATAGAATAGAGCCATCAAAAAAACTCCAACGTTATAGTTTTTCAACGGAATTCTTACCCACAAAAGCGATCGCCTTGGGGAATGGAATTATTGCACCGACGGTAAATTAAGACTTTTGCCAGACTCTAGCAATAGAATAGATAAATCAAAAAAACTTCAACGTTATAGTTTTTCGACGGAGGTTTGTATTTATCTATTGTACAATAGTTTTGAGATGTTTAACCGACTCACAAAAGCGATCGCCTTGGGGAATGGAATTATTGCACCGACGGTAAATTAAGACTTTTGCCAGACTCTAGCAATAGAATAGATAAATCAAAAAACTCCAACGTTATAGTTTTTCGACGGAGGTTTGTATTTATCTATTGTACAATAGTTTTGAGATGTTTAACCGACTCACAAAAGCGATCGCCTTGGGGAATGGAATTTTACTTACACAGAGGGTAAATTAAGGTTTTTGCCTGATTCTAGCAATAGAATAGATAAATCAAAAAAAACTCCAACGTTATAGTTTTTCAACGGAATTCTTACCCACAAAAGCGATCTCCTTGGGGAATGGAATTTTACTTACACAGAGGGTAAATTAAGGTTTTTGCCTGATTCTAGCAATAGAATAGATATAGCAATGAGCGCTGGCACGCTTTACATACTACTAATGTCTTAACATGTAGTATTAAGTTCTGCTACATGACCGATATTTTTGATATGCGATCGCAACTCAGTTCCTCTGTCGTGAGCCAAATATGCTTTTGCCTGCCATATCTGACATCAGAAGGTCTGCGATCGTGTCTCGGTTTCACCCCATCCAACCATGCTGATCTTCAAGTTTTATAGACTCGCTCCTTGAAATTTAATTCCTTGGAATAATTGATTTAACTACT
>NZ_JAAHGU010000278.1:0-2709 GCF_010692685.1 Okeania sp. SIO2F5
CTTTATTCCTGTTACTATTCGAACACATTCTTTTTTCACCCTTGGTATAACCCCTCCTGGGGGGGAAGATGGGGAGATGGGGAGATCAAGAAAGATTTGGCAATGGCGCTGTGATGGAACATTTTTTTAGACCGAGTCCTAGCGGATTTGATATGACTTAGCACTTTCGGAGCATAGTGACAATCAATTTTATGAGCGATCGCTACTAATAAAAGTATAAATATAAGTAAAAGCGATCGCTAGTACCTATAAAATATTACGCTGAGGATAAAAAGCTGATCATATAAAATTTTGGCGTTGGTAATTTGAGGTATGATATCATGTCCGGATAAGAGCTTTATAGAATTCCGTTCCCTTTACGCCACCAAAAAACTTTCTCTTTCTACTCCTTCTAATCCTTTTTCTTCTTCTTTATTCTCTCCTGACTCTTGACTCCTAAGTAATTAAGATTAATATTATACACGCGCTTTACCAACGCCAAAATTTTTAGTTATTCACATATTTGGCTTTTTAAATAGCTACAAAATAAAACTCAAACAGTCTCACGCAATTCATTAATATCCGATCCACAAATCGCCTGTAAATTACGAGTAATTTTCTCAATTTCCCAATCCCACCATTTAATCTCTAGCAATTCTTTAATAATAGCTTCCTCAAATCTTTTACGAATTTCTTTAGCAGGATTTCCACCAACAATACTGTATGGTTCAACATTCTTTGTCACCACAGAATTTGTCGCTATAATTGCCCCATCTCCTACTTGAATACCAGGCATAATTATCGCTCCATAACCAATCCAAACATCGTTACTAATAACAGTATTTCCTTTGTCTGGCCACGAGTCCGGCATTGCTTTTTCCCAACCTTCTCCAAACACAGGAAAAGGATAATTTGTCAACCAGTCAGTACGATGATTTCCTCCATTCATAATAAACTTTACATCAGAGGCAATAGAGCAGAATTTACCAATAATTAATTGATCTTCAATAAAATCAAAATTATAGAGAACATTACGCTCAAAATTCTCTGGATTCTCAAAATCGTCGTAGTAAGTATAGTCTCCGACAATGATGTTGGGATTTTTAATAATGTTCTTTAAATAGACTAATCGAGTTTGATTAGGTATTGGATATTTAAGGTTAGGGTCAGGACCGTTATTCATATTTTTTGATAGTTATAATCTTCTTCAAAGTTTAGCAATAAAAGTTTTTATAGCAATTGTTGAAATGGTATAAGTATTGAATAACTTTTGTTATTTTGATGGTGACTTTTGATAAATAGTATGAAAAAAAGAGTAGTTCATAAGTGGAGCGACTCTTGTCTAAACTAATTATCTTCACTATGTTTCAAAGATAGTGGGTGGAGCGGTGTAAGAAGGCGATTTTTCCCAGCACCATTCTCCTAAATTGGCTTGAAAACTCTACCATCACGAGAGGTTTCCACAATTGATTGAGCTTGAATATCCAATATAGTAACTGCCATTAGTGCTCTTGATATCATGTCCGGTAGCATCGGAGCGTGTATAGAATTAAGTTTCAATTGAAAGAAATCCTTTAGCATAGTAGCATAACTGCCCTCTGCTTTCCTTCCACCAAAGTATAAGTATTCAAGTCGAGACTGTAGCAATATTTTATGAAATTGGTATTATATAGCAATCCTAAATAGGTCGTGACAAATCAAAAAGTAAATAAAAAAACTGAAACTCTTACCTGTTCCCTGTCCCCAGTTAAGTGTTCCCTAAAAAGCAGTAAGATTTTTGACACGAATAAAATAGGATTGCTATAGAATATCTAAAACAACAGAATATTAATAATCAACCCTTTGTCCTAGATCACTAAACGCCTTCTTCCTTCTTACTTCTTCCTTCTGCTATAAAATTGAACTAAAAACCTACCACCTTCTTCAAGAATTTACTTCAAAACATACTTACTTAATACAGAATAGACTTCGTTAATATTCACGGAACGATTAAATTCATGACTAATTGGTTCTGATTCACTACCTACCCAAATCTTTAACTCTGCATCTAAGTCAAAATGTCCTGCACTTTCTTTAGAAAACTTGGTAATTTTTGAATAGGGAATAGAAAGAAACTCAATTTTATGTCCTGTTACTCCTTGTTTATCTACCAAAATTAAACGCTTATTAGTAAACACAAACATATCGCGAATAATTTGGTAAGCTTTTTCAATTTGTTCTCCATCTACTAAAATATCGTTGAATAACTTATCTAGTTTTTTGGAATCAATATTAACTTCGGCAGCATTTCCGAGTAGGCCACTAATTAAACCCATATTTTACTCCTTTTAAATAATTTTCAGTAGTCATCTTTAAACCAGTAAACTTAAGTTATAGGATTGATACTCAAGGCTGAAAGCTGATAGCTTATTAATACTGTAATTAACTATCAAATCATTAGAAATCTCCATAAATTACATCAACCTTTTCTGAAATCCTTGTCGGGGCGTTACATGGAATGTCCCTACATTCTTTTTCGGAGATATCTATTAGCAGAATATCATTTTTCTTTTCTATCTTAACAAAATCTGGAGTGATATCAAATCCCCTCGGTTTCGGTCTAAAAAAATGTTCCATTACAGCGCCATTGCCAAATCTTTCTTGATCTCCCCATCTCCCCATCTTCCCCTCCTGGGAGGGGTTATACCAAGGGTGAAAAAAGAATGTGTTCGAATAGTAACAGGAATAAAA
>NZ_JAAHGU010000279.1:0-2672 GCF_010692685.1 Okeania sp. SIO2F5
TCAGAGAGTTTCTAACGTTGTTGTTGCACCATTATAGGGATAAGTATCCAAAACAATATCAGCAATACCTAAGTTAGCTCTGTGAATTTCCTCTAGAGCAACTTCTTCTATAGGAATTAAGCGATCGCTACTAATACCTTCTGACTCAGCAATATCTATCAGCAATTCAGATAAAACGTCTGACTCACCAAATTTTTTAAACAAGAAGTAACTATTGGAAACTTCTTTGAGGATTTTCATTTGCAGTCGAGCAGTATCGGGATTACACTTAAAACCCCTCTGAGCAGTAAAATAAACCACTGCATCACTAGGAATACCTAAATCTTCTCGTTTCAGACTTGGTACGCTTACCTCAAAACCATCTACAGCAACATAAGTTTGAGGGAGTCGCCAAATTTTATGTGGGTAATAATCTTGAGCATTTTCTGGCAGCACATAAGGATCGGCAATATAGTAGTCAATGGTTGGTATTCCTGAAGCATCCCACCCTAACCATGTTGCTTGAATAGGTGCTGCTTTCATTGCCATAATTGAACAACTATTGGTTAATGTTGTACTATCTAAGTCAATTAAAATATCAATTTCATCTTCATAAATATCTTCTGCTACTTCTGTACTGACAATACCGTAAACATGAGCTTTAGTTGCTTGATTAATATACCACTGTTGTAGAGAATCATTACGGTTTTCTGCTCCTTGTAAATAGGCATAAATTTCATATTTATCTCTATTGTGATATGTAAATAACCAACGGGCAATCCATCCTACAGAATGTCTTCTTAAACAATGGGATAAATATCCTATTTTCAAAGGTTTTGTTTGTGAACTGACATTATTTTTCTTGTTTAACCTCTGACTATATTTACTTGTTTGTTCCTGACAAGCTGTTTCTAAATTTAACTGACAAATTTGTGCTAACTGACTACGAATTTTGAGATTTTTTTCTGGGCAGTCTCTAGCGTAAGGGAAGAAAAAACCCATATTATACAAACGCATGGCAACTGTACTCAGTTTTTGTGGAGGTTCTGCTGCTAGAGCTTGTATTAGAGACTCTTGTCGATCTAATGTTTCTTTAACTTTTTGATCCGCACCTCTTGAGGTTATTAAAGCTCGACAAACCTGGAAGTGAGAGATTACCTTTTCGTGTATATCTATCGATAAAGAATAGGATTTTTCTGCATATTCAAGTCCCAAAGTATAGTCAGTTAATTCTACACAAAACTGTGCCACAGTTCTCAATAACTCTCGATTCTCTGGAGCAACATTTAATAACAATTCTGTATATTTTTTGGCAACTCCTACTGCTGCGAAAGAATATGCAATTTGATATATAGCTGGAATTAGAGAGTTGACAAGAGTATTTCGCTCTTCTATTCGAGGAATGGCAACTGAGGAAAATTCTATGGATGATAAACTTTTAGGGTCATAAACTAATAGCTTTTTTAATATATGCAGCAATAAATTTTGGTTAACTTCTATGACTGTATTATTTTCTAATAGCTCAATGATTTTATATTCAGTTAGTTGTTCTCCTGTATAGTTTTTGAGAGCAATAGATAAATCAATTAACTGTAATAAATTATTAATATCAGTGGGGTTAATTTCCCTAATGTGTTGTCTGATAACCCAAGCGATAGAGCCATTCTGTTTTGTTAGTTGTCTATTTGCTTCTGTTGCTAATACCTGTATTAATTCTTCTGTCCACAGCTCAACCTCTTCTGCTTCTCCATCTGCCATACCTAACAGCCAAGTTGTCTGTGCTTCTTCTTCTTGCCCTTTCAACAGTAATATTAACCCCAATTGCCAATAGTATGACTTATTTTGTGGATTTGCAGTTATTGCTTTTTCATAAAGGTTAATAGCTTTGGCATAATTACTGTTCACTAAATATTTATTTGCCTGTTGTTGCCAATCACTAGGTAATTCATCAGAAATCATCAGAACATACATTAATAATTTACAAAATAATAGGTAGCGCAAATCGCGCTACCTTTAAATTTTTGGAGTTAAAGGCTAAAGTTACAGAGCTGTTGTATAATTAGCTATATCTTCACATTGAGCTCCTCCACCCGGATTATTCTTCGCCTCTGTTTCATCTGTTGATGTTGTATCACTTTCACAAAGAATTGTTTGGGAAGTCAAAGCATCACCAGCAGCTGTTAAATATACTGCACCGACATAATATTTCAAACCGCTCACAGCTTTTTCTGTCCAAGCGTTTGCTCCATTTTTGCCGTCAACATCGGCCTCACCTAGAGCATAAGTATAGTTGCCGGTTGCAGTTTTAATCCCTAGACCTAGTTTTCCTATGTCCGCTACATCATTAATAAAATCGCCCTTCTCTGCATAAAAAGCTTGCTGACCTTTGTTAATAGAAGCCAAATACTGTTTTGCTTCAGACTGCTTTGCTTTGTTAGCTTGGTTTAAGAAAGATGGCAAAGCAATAGCTGACAAAATCCCGATAATGATGATAACCACCAACAATTCAATCAGGGTGAAACCCTCTTCTTTTCTCTTCTTCGCAACGTGCTGTAGGAACTTGGCCTTAAATTCAGTTTTCATGTTTTCTCCTATAAAAATTGGACAAATAAATTTTTTCCCATGAATCTAACTTACCCACCTTGGCAAAAATTCATATCATCCCCCAGGAAATTTTTTCAGTAGGTTGGGTA
>NZ_JAAHGU010000028.1:0-11697 GCF_010692685.1 Okeania sp. SIO2F5
AAAGGTCAAATTCGTAACAAAAGAAAACGATACCCAATAGTGAAAAAAGGAAAAGGTAAGTTTGAAAGCCAGAAAAAAAAACACAAAAAAGACGAAATCAGCTTAATTAATCTCAACATTTGTTTTTCATATCTGTTGATAGTCTAAATTTTTTGCATCCTTTCCTTGACTGTATCTTCAACTATTTAGTCTAAATTCCAGTCACCGAACGCTTGTCGTAACGAGTCCCAATAGCTCGATATTGCTTCAATTTTTGGAAAAAGTTCTCTACCAGATGGTGTCCTTGATACAATACGTGATCGTAATTATAGGGCTTAGTTCGGTTATTTTTTGATCCCACATTCCGCACGACAAAATGTAGTATGTAACAATGATAAATGTTCTATAATTCAGAGGCCATAGGTCAGAAAGGTTTGAGGCTTAAGGTTTGACCTTTGAAATTGAAAAATGCAGTTTTAGCCCGTCCCAAGTATAATCCCACAGCAGTGCAATCGCAAATTCTATTTATTTATAGGGACAAACAAAACATAAAACTCTACAATACAAATACTTAAAGATATAAAACTCAGAGATTGAATGTATCACGAAATAGGGTAGTAAGAATAAGACACAACTATACTTTCTATTTTTCAACATAACCGATCAGTCTGAATACCTATAAACTACTCTCTCATACTTATTTCTATCCCTGGACTCCTTCCCATTTTTATCTGAATGTAGATCCATAATCTCTTAATAATTAATTTGACAAATAGTCTCTCAAATTATCCGATACCAACTCTACAGCAAAACTTATCGATATTTAAATTGTTCTGACAAAAAAGCTTTCTAGTTTTTAAGGATATAAAAAAATGATGGTTTAACCTTCCGGAGTTACAACAATAATTGAGAATGTTAGTATTGTATAAATCGAAAAAAGGTTCTTGAATAGCCTCAAACAAATAATGTTTCGGTAAATCGAAATAAATTCACTTGAGATAAAGCAGGTCAAAAAGAAACTTTTTACTTATAATATTGTCTAGATACACAGTAGATGAATGTGTAATCCGGTCAGCTTACCCATATTCATCGTTGGTACATTGTTGCCCAATTACTGCCATTGCAGATTTTCTAAATTGGCCATTCAACCGAATCAATACTTAAATCTATATTTTAGTGCTGATGATCAAATTATCCGGAAAGTACTCCTGAATTAGTTAATAGGTGGTTGAAGAGGAGATTTAAAGAGCAGGCCTCAGAAATCTGAGACTAACATAGATGAAGAAGCAAAAAAAATGAGTGTTATCTATTAGTAACTTAGACTGCTTAGTTACTAATAGATAACACTTCAACTAGGCGTGCAAATTGCTAGTTCTGAGAATCATAACCAGCACTACTTTAAGCTTTTTTATACCAACACCTTAAGGTTGCTACATCAGGGAAACCCAACACTCCTGCACAGAGAAAGTTTCCCAAATCTAAAATCCAAAATGGTAGAACACCAAATCCACAGTCGTCATTTCTTTCCCATTTATTCATAATCAAAAGCAAAGATCGGGAGTTTTGGCGGAGTAAATTCAGCAGAAGGATAAAAAATAAGTGACACAGGAATTTCATATTTCAATTACTCCCCTGGGAGAAGACGAATACTTTGTTCGGACAGAAAAAGTACCTATTGGTGGGTTAGTGGCTGAAGAAATTGTCGAATGGCCTATAGAACAATGGTTAGCCCAAGCACGTCACCTATTTCGCGATCCATTACTCGATCTCCTAGAAGGAAAGTCCAACGCTCAGGTAGTCATCCCCAGTCAGGTTGTGGCCAGGTCTGGGGAAGTGGTAAGTCCAAGTTTAGTAGCATTAGGCCAAGAAATGTATCAAGAGCTATTCAAAGACACCCTGAGAGATAGCTGGAGTTGCGCTCAAGGAATAGCTCATAATCGAGGAGAGGTATTACAGTTACGTCTGGGGACTAAAGACAGACGTATATCCAGTTTGCCTTGGGAGGTACTCCATGCAGGCGATCGCCCCCTTGCTACTGGTACTGATGTAATGTTCTCTCGCTATCAACCTAATACTTGCTTACCTAAACAAACCCGGACACGAACTCCAGAAGAACCATTAAAAATCTTAATGGCGATCGCTGCTCCTAGCGATAAAGATAGTCTGCAACTAGAAAAAGAATATGAGGCGTTGCAACAAGAACTACAAATAAATAGTGGAGAAATTCAAATCCACCTGGATATTCTCAGGCAACCTGGACGAGAACAACTTACTCAACGTTTAGAGCAAGGTAAATATCAGGTTTTCCACTATGCAGGTCATAGCAACTGGGGTATTTCTGGTGGTGAAATATCTTTAGTTAGCAATATAACAGGGTTAACAGAAAGTCTCAGTGGTCGAGACTTAGCAGGGTTGTTAGTTAACAATGGTATTCAGATGGCGGTTTTCAATTCATGTCGAGGCGCTTACAACCACTTAGTTAACCCCACTGATGATGAAGTAGCGCTCAACTTAGCAGAAGCGCTAGTTAAACGAGGTATTCCGGGAGTGCTAGCAATGGCAGAACGTATTCCAGATGAGGTTTCCCTAAGTTTGACACGGCTTTTTTATCGAAATCTCAATCAAGGTTATCCAATAGACTTAAGTTTGAGTCGGGCACGACAAGGATTGATTTCTGCTTACGGTTCACATGAACTTTATTGGGCATTACCTGTTGTCTACTTGCATCAAGAGTTTGATGGTTGTCTGATTCAAAAAACCAGCAATTCGGCAAATGAAATTGTTAAGCCTTTTGAGGAATTTGTTGAGGAAAAAATTGCATCACCAAAGTCGCCAGAAGATTCAACTTGCGTAGAACCAAATATCGATCTAGAGAATATAGAGGAATTGCCTAGTGAACCTCAAACAGATAATCTTAATTGGCAGAATACCAATAATCAAGCTCAAGTAAAGACTCTCCAAGAGTTATTGCAAGAAAGAGAAATAAGAGAACAACTCAGTAATCAAAGCCATGAAAAACAAGAAGAAATAGTAACACCAATTCAGTCAGTATTAACCACATCAAATACTGAGAAAAAGTCTCAAAAATTTTCCTGGAAAAAAATATTAGTATCTGCAGCATCATTAGTAATGTTAACTTTTGGTACTAATACAATTACTTTCAATAGACTGTCACCAGGGAATGCTCAATTGCTTCCTAAAGCCCCAGACCCAGGGATTAATTATGACTATAACAGGGTTCGACTTGTTAATGTTAATGAAAAAAATAGTAGCATACAAGAAGCACAGATACTGGCAATTAGACAGTTTAAGCAAAATGATATTCTGGCTGGCAAAATGGTTGTAGAAATATTACTAGAAAGAGGAGAATTAGCAAAAGCAGGAGAAGCGATCGCTGCTGTGCCTACTCAAATCAACGACCATCCAGAAATTAATTTTCTTAAAGGTCGATTAGTTTGGGAAATCTTCCAAGATGGAAATCAAAATAATCTGATAGATGAAGCTATAAGTTATTGGGAAAAGGCTGCTGACAAAAGTCCAGAAAATATTCTATATCAAAATGCTTTAGGCTTTGCTTATTACACTAAAGGAGATATGGAAAAAGCTTATGGAGCTTGGTTAAAAGTATTGCATTTGTCAGGAGAAATTACTCCAGAAATGGAAAAAGTTCGTCCTGTTTATAATAATGACCGAAGACATTTATCTGTCAAGAAAAGAGAAGCTATGAATGCTTATGCTGGTCTGGGATTAATCATGCTAAAATCAGCTCAAAATTTACAAAAAACTCCTGATCGAGCTTTAAAATATGTTAGTAAAGTTATGAGAGAAGCTGGCAAAGAGTTTCATATCCAACAATTGCAAAAAAGTTGGTTGTGGTCTCCCATGGCTCGTCAAGATTGGGGTTTATTATTGAGACTTCGATATCACAAACAGCCAGTTCAACAGAATAAGCAGTTTGAAGATATTGCTTAGTAGTAGATTAAAATTAGATATACTAACGGTTTATTTTTAAATTAGTCATTAGCCAATTTAAAAAAGAGTCGGAATACAAGAGTGAGCAGCTGGAAAAATAATAAAGGAGGAGGTAGGAGAAAGGGAGAATTCAAATTTCTATCCACTCCTTGCTTCTCTACTTGAAAACTTCTTTAGGCATTCTCAAAAAAAGTAGAGTATTAAGCAGGCAAAAGAGTCAGATAATTTTTATTTTTTACTCCCTTCTAACTTCTACCACCGAAGGTTGATAATTATCAAAGACATCAAAATGACACAAAATTCTGAAAAAACTATCATTTTTTTTAACTCAGTTCCCGGTAGAATAGTTTCACATCTAATTGCTGTTTTATTCACTCTAAGTGGTGTTTGGTTATTTCAAAATCGACCAATACTTTCTTCAAAAACTATATCTATAACTCCCGATCCAATTAACCTGGAAAGATATGATAAAGAGCAACCAATTAATTATAGTGCCAATACTGTAGAAGCAGACAAACAACTAGCTATTGAACAATTTAATAAAAATGATATTCAAGCTGGAAAAAAAGCTGTAGAGTCTTTATTAAATAGAGGTGCTTTTAGAGAGGCAAAAGCAGCACTTAAGATTGTGTTAAAAGCAGGTAATAATGAGCAAAATGTTGACTCAGACATACTTTTTTTACAAGGTCGATTAGTTTGGGAATTAGCCCAATATGGAAATAGAAATTATACTGTAGATGAAGCTATATATTACTGGGAAAAAGCCGTCGCTCAACTCCCTGATTCTATTCCATATCAGAATGCTATAGGTTTTGCTTACTATACCAAAGGAGACCTGAAAAAAGCTTATTATTCTTGGTTAAAAGTATTAAAATTATCAGGAGAAATTGCACCAGAAACACAAATACTGCGTAACATTTCAATTGAGGCTTTACCAACTCCAGAAGTTGAACAAAAAGATGCTATTAATGCCTATGCAGGTATTGGATTAGTAATGATGAAATCTGCTCAAACTTATCAAGGAAATGAGCAAAGAGAACGCTGGTTGAGAGCTTTACAATATCGGACAAAAGTAATGAAAGAAGCTGCAATAGAATATCATATTCCCCAACTTAGACAAAACTGGTTATGGTCACGAGAAGCACTACGAGATTGGGATTTTCTCATGAGAACAGATTGGAATATATTGCAGAAACGAACTAATTAGGTTTTGCTGAAAAAGTCTTTTGGTCAGGGTAGGAGTCAGGAGTCAGTCCTCAGGAGTCGGGACGAATGGGAATTATAGAACCCATTTGGTATCTATTTAAAAATAGAGGGTGAGATGGGGAGGTCAGGAGATAAAGAAAGATTTGGCAATGGCTGAAGATAGGACATTTTTTTATACCGAGATTAAGCGGATTTGATATCACAATCATTAGACCTCTCCAACAAATAAAATTCCCTTCTGCCTTCTGCCTTCCCTCTACATATTGATAACTAGCTTCACCTAAACAGAAAAACTCTTAATTTCTATCCATTCTCTCTCAGATAAAGGTTCTGTAATTAGCTGAATTTTAAAACATTTCATAGCTGCTCTAACTAATGCTTCAATAATCCGATTAATCATAACTTCTCTCCTATCGACGGCAGATAAAACAGATGTAAAAATATCAGAAACTCCAGGAGAAGGTTGAGAGTTAAAAACATAACTAAAAAATTCAACATCAGGCGTTAAAATCATAGAACCATGTTGTAATATTGCCCTACCCTTTCTCAATTGGGCACTACCGATTAATTTTCCACCATTAGGTAATATTAAATCTGCACCAGTAGAAGTGCCAAAACAGTTAGGGTTGTGGATATAACCTCTTCCCGCACTGCCATAAACTAAGTCCACACCTAGCGATCGCCACCCCACTATTAAAAATTCACAAATAGCCTGATAAGACTCAATACGACTGCCAGGAAAACCAGAAGTTATAACACTATAAGTTAAATCTCCCTGATGCAAAACCGCCCTGCCACCAGTAGGACGACGGACAATATCTATCGGTTTGCCTTGCCAAGTCAGATTTTGCCAATATTCAGGATAACGTCGTTGATGATAACCCAGAGAAATGGTCACAGGTTGCCAGGTGTAAAAGCGGAGAGTTGGTGGAATATTTCCTTGCAGATGTTGGTGTAGCAACCATTCATCTATTGCCATTTGTAACTTGCCGGTTGTCGTTAGTAAGGGAATAAGTCGCCAAAACATCATGGAAGAAGGAAGAAGGAATAAGGAATAAGGAAAAATCTGGCGTTGTCTGAGTTTTAAGCTTTTGATATGTCAAATACAATAAAGGCGACTGCTATATTTCAGCGGATCAGTCTGCTGACCTGTTTTATTTCCATTTCCGAGTTTTCTAGCTTTAACTTTAGGTATTACAAGACAGTTATTAATAATTCTCTGAAGTAATTTTTGTGGCCTCATTTCTTTGAATACATATAATATCATGTTCGTTTAATAGCATGATAAAAAACTTTCTTCTCCTCTTCCCTCTTTTTTCCTCCCGACTTCTGACTCGGTCCTCCTCCGTCATTATTTATCAGTATTCAACCGCACATGATATAAGTACATTTTTTTTACTATACTTATCATATCAAATTATTTTTGCAACCCATAAAAATCCTTTAGAAACCTTCCGTATTTCCAGTAAAATATCTGATAAATCTGTAATCAATGTTTTTTTCACATCTACCTCTAGGTCAAAAATTAGAATTATCACCAAATCATGTTCATATTTGGAGTAAAAATCTAAAATCACCTCCATCTGAAATTGAAGAATTATCAAAAATCTTATCCTCAGACGAAATAGATAGAGCCAACAAATTTTATTTTGAACGAGATAAAAATCGTTTTATTATTGCCAGAGGAACACTCAGAAAAATCCTTAGCTGTTACTTAAATATTGAACCTAAAAAATTACAATTTACTTATAGTGAACGAGGCAAACCCTACTTACCAGATACCTCTATATTATTTAATTTATCTCACTCTCAAGATTTAGCTTTATATGCTATTACCACAGTTAATTTAATTGGTATTGACTTAGAATATATTCGCCCAATGAATGATGCTGAAGCCTTGGCAAAACGTTTCTTTACTTCCCAAGAATACAACCTTATTAGTCAGCTTCCTCCTCAACAGCAACAAGAAATTTTCTTCAAAATATGGACTTGTAAAGAAGCCTATTTAAAAGCTACTGGAGATGGGTTAGCAGGAGGATTGGAAAAAGTCGAAGTTTGTTTAAAACCAGAACAACCAATACAGTTTATTAGTATTAATGGAGATTTTCAAGAAGCTTCCCGTTGGTATTTACATCAGTTTATTCCTGAATCTAATTACATTGCTGCTGTAGTAGTGGCAGGGACAAATCAAAACTTGAGTTTTTGGCAGACACATAGAATTGGGTATTGAAGCTATGTTTAAAGACTGCACTCGCAGGTGGATATAATCTAGAAGGAAGTCAAGCCAATGTACAATGTTTGACGCGCTTTAATTTTACTGATAGCTATCGCTTATACGACTTCATGTTATCAAGGTAAAATTATCAAAAAATCCCGTGCTCAAAACTATACTTGTAGATTAACACAAGGCAGGGCGAAAAGATAAAAGATATAGCAAAATTTTGGTAGGGATGCACTACCAAAATTTTGATTATGGTCAATTAAGCGGACATGATATTAGGAATTCAGTGAGTAGCCAAAACTTTCAGCTAAGTTGCAACTCACTTCTCCTAAAAAATTTTCCTGATGATATATTTTCCACCGAGAAAATTAAACATAGCTTTCTCTAATTATAAACTGCTTAATATTAATTTTATATGCTTTAAGGTATTTATCGTTATCTTGGAAGCGTTGCTTTAAAAAAGTGTCTGGTCAACCTAAATTCAAGAAAAAAGGTAAAGATGATAGCTTTACTTTAGATGGTTCAATTACAGTCGGTTTTAATCAGATTAAATTACCAAGAATTGGATGGGTGAAAACTTACGAAATATTGCCAGATAATATTACTCCTAAGTCTGTAACTATTAGCCGAAAAGCCGACCGTTGGTTCATCAGTTTCAATTCTAGAGAGAAAGAAACTCAAATTACTGAGAAATCAGTAGATGTAGTTGGTGTTGATTTAGGTATAAAATCTCTAGCTACTTTATCCACTGGTGAAGTTTTTGAAGGGGCTAAATCAAAAAGGAGGTTAGAAGCTAAACTCTCACGACTTCAATACCTTAACAGACATAAAACCAAGTTTTCCAATAACTGGAAAAAAGCACAGCTAAAAATAGCGAGGCTACATACAAAGGTAGCTGATATCAGGAAAGATACATTACATAAACTAACTACCTATTTGGCTAAAAACCACAGTCAAATAGTAATAGAAGACCTTAATGTATCAGGAATGATGGCAAATCATAAGTTAGCTAAGGCAGTTGCTGATATGGGTTTCTACGAGTTTCGTAGACAGCTAGAATACAAGTGTAAATTATATGGTTCTGAGTTAATCATCGTTGATAGATGGTGTCCCAGTTCTAAAACCTGTTCTAATTGTGGAACTGTTAAAGAATCTCTTTTGTGATCAGAGCGTGTTTTTAATTGCGAACACTGCAATTTTAGCTGCGACCGAGACTTGAATGCAGCATTAAATTTAGCTATGGCGGGCAGTTTGCTCCGCAACGCTAACGCGAACGCCCGTGACAGCCTGTGGACTGGATAACGCCGACGTTGCCAGATAGAAACAGGAATAGAACAGGCTATCTAGAGAAAATCATAGATTTATATAGATAATCATAGGTTTCTAAGAACGGTGGAATATGAAGATCATATAAAACGGAGTTTGAGGCCAGTAGATTTTGGGGGTCACACTGCTTTGCATCACAAAAAATGATCAATTAAGCTAATATTGGCCAAATTTTGGGTTTAAATCTACTTTTTAGTCTAAAATTATACCTCACCTAGAGTGAGAATGAAACAGCTTCTGTGTAAAATCAATATTGATTAGCATTGCCATAGGACACCAAGATACGATATGCTGCGGGTATTCTGTTAACATCTTGATCAACTTCCTTAGACTTAGACTAGGATTAGGCTTTACCGATCTCTAATGGTAGAGATTTTTTGTGCCATGCTCGGTTACTTATGATAGTATTTTTGTCTTTTGTCCAACAAACCATAAATTTACGATCAAAGGTTTGAATTTTAAAACATTAATGATAGAATCTGATTGTTGTTAACAACCGTACATAAAATTCCTAGACTCATAAACATAAAATAGTGGCCTAGAGGTGTAAGTACCAAACAGGTGATTTTGGATAAAAAAACGACAAAGGAAAGAGTTTGATGTCAACCCAAATATACGTAACAAAAAAATCTGTTCAGGTAGCTAAAGATCAAAAGTCAAAAACCAGATCAAAAGACTATATAAAAAGTCTACAGAACAAACACTATACATTTAATGTCCTAATAGCCATAGGCATAATAGCCATAGGCAAACTAATAGCAATATCTTTACTATTATCGTGGCATCCGATAACTAGTGTAGAAATAGGAATACTAATAGGAATGTGTGGATTAAGTATGTTGGACATGAGCATCGGAGTGGACAACTACTATTCAATACCAGTGAAACAATCAGATAAATCTTAGCAATAATATATAGAATGGCTGTATGGAGGTTCAATCTTTAAAAGATAATGGATGCAAGTACATCCTCACCTGTCACTTCATTGTGGAACTATCGCTAACCAAGTATTTCTGAAACAAAAACAAAATAAAATAAAATTATCCCCGAGAAATTCTTACAGAATAATACATCTGTAGAAATAAAATTGGTAATTCAAACAAAATAATCAAAATTAATCAAAGTAAGTAAAACATGCACAGTTCTCAAATCGCTATTATAGGTATCGCTTGTAGACTTCCCGGTTCCAAAGACTACAACGAGTATTGGCAAAATCTGGAACAAGGCATAAATAGTATCAGTGAAATTCCTGCCGAAAGATGGGATGTAGAAAAATATTACTCTCCTCATCCTGAAAGACCCCATAAAACAATTAGTAAATGGGCAGGATTAACAGAAGGTATAGACCAGTTTGATGCCCAGTTCTTCGAAATATCTCCCAGAGAAGCAGAAAAAATAGACCCACAACATAGAATTATGTTGGAATTGAGCTGGTCTTGTATAGAAGATGCAGGTTACTCACCATCTGAACTTTCAGGAAAAGACATAGGTGTTTTTATAGGGGCGTGTAACTATGACTCTATTCTGTTGATGAACCAAAATCAAGATAATGTAGAGGGTCATAGTGGGACAGGAACTTGGACTTGTATGATTCCCAACCGTATATCTTCATTTTTTAACTTCCACGGTCCAAGTATTCCTATAGATACAGCTTGCTCGAGTTCCCTAGTGGCTGTTCATTACGCACTCAAATCCCTGAAAGAATCAGAATGTGAGATGGCATTAGTAGGTGGGATTAGTGTATTATTCACCTCAACAACATACATCCAGATGAGTCAATTGGGGATGTTATCGCCTACTGGACAATGTAGAACATTTAGTAGTGATGCTGATGGTTATGTGAGGGGAGAAGGAGCAGGAGTAGTTTTATTAAAACCTCTGACAAAAGCAATAGAAGATGGCGATCGGATTTATGGTGTAATTCAAGGAAGTGCTATTAACCACGGAGGTAAGGCGAGGACGATCACATCTCCCAATGTCTACTCTCAAGCTCAAGTAATTCGATCGGCCTATACTAACGCCAATGTTTCCCCGAATACAGTATCTTATATAGAATCTCATGGTACAGGCACACCATTGGGAGACCCCATAGAAATTAATGCCTTGAAGAGAGCCTACAAACAACTTTATAGTCAGTATGGAGTAGAAAAAACAGAGAAACCCTACTGTGGTATAGGAGCAGTAAAAAGTAATATAGGGCATTTGGAAGGAGCGGCAGGAATTGCTGGATTAATCAAAGTATTATTAGCAATGAAGTACAAAAAACTGCCAAAAATTGTCAATTTCAAAGGATTAAATCCACGGATAAATATTAAAGATACTCCTTTCTATCTCATAGAGGAAAATCAAGAATGGAAACGATTAAAGAATGAATCGGGTGAAGAGATTCCTAGACGTGCAGGTTTAAGTTCTTTTGGTATTGGTGGCGTCAATGCTCATATCGTTTTTGAAGAACCAGAAGAGGTTAAAGTTGAAAAAAATGATAATCTGGAGCCTCCCCAAAAGATTTTAACTCTCTCAGCACAGACAGAAATAGCACTGCAGGAATTAGCAAAAAAATATCAAGGTTATTTAGAATCAAAAACTGAATTATCGCTACAAAATATATGCTTCACTGCTAATACAGGGAGAACACATTTTGAAGAAAGGGTGGCGATAGTAGCCGAGTCAAAGAGCGATTTACAGGAAAAATTAGCAGATTTTCTTCAAGGTAATGACACAAATGGAGTGTTCAGAGGAAAGGTAGCAAGTCAGGAGAAGAAGATTGCTTTTCTGTTTACTGGGCAGGGTTCTCAATATGTAGATATGGGACGACAACTATATGAGACTCAACCCACATTTCGGAAAATTCTAGACCAATGCGATGAAATTCTAAAAGAATATCTAGAAGTACCTTTATTAGAAGTTATTTATTCTAAAGATGCACAAAAGTCAAGTGTATTAGACCAAACAGCTTATACCCAACCAGCTTTATTTTCAATAGAATACGCCCT